>NZ_JBSFGK010000006.1:25630-163194 GCF_053596495.1 Kitasatospora sp. NPDC001683 | reverse complement strand
CCGGGCCAGGAGCTCGTGGGCGAGGCGGTAGGTGGCGGCGGCGAAGTCGCCGGCGGTGATCTCGACGCCGTCGGCGGTGGTGATGGCCCGCCGGTCGGGCCGGGAGGCCAGGGAGCGCAGGATCAAGGCGGGTGCGCTGACGAACTCCCGGTTAGTCGTGGCCACTTCTTGTGCGGAGGGGGCAACCATGTTCCCACCCTAGCCGGAGCCGGTGGCCGCCCACCGGCTGGTCCGGGCCGGCGGTCGAACGGGAAACCGTGGTGCGGCGGGCGGGCGGTTTCGGCACACTGTCCCGGATGATCACCGACTACTGGCCGCTGAAGGGCCTGCGCGTCACCACGCCCCGCCTGGAACTGCGCCTGCCCACCGAGGACGAACTGGGCGAGGTCGCGGACCTCGCCGCCCGTGGCATCCACCTGCCGACCCAGCGCCCCTTCCTCACCCCCTGGGGAACACTGCCGCCCGCCGAACGCGCCCGGCACGTCCTGCAGATGCACTGGCACCGGATGGGGCGCTGGACGGCGCAGCACTGGGCGCTGGACCTGGTGGCCTTCCACCAGGGACATCCGGTGGGCGTGCAGGACATGCGGGCCAAGGAGTTCACGGTGCGGCGCGAGATCTCCTCCGGCTCGTGGGTCGGCCTGGAGCACCAGGGCCAGGGCTTCGGCACCGAGATGCGCGCCGCGATGCTCCAGCTGGCCTTCGCGGAGCTGGGCGCGGTCTCGGCGACATCGGTGTCCTTCACCGACAACCACTCCTCCCTCGCCGTCTCCCGCAAGCTCGGCTACCGCCCCGACGGCATCGACCGCGACACCCTCGACGGCCACGTCGTGGAGTCCCAGCGCCTGCGCCTGTCCCGCGACCACTGGCAGGGCCCACCCGTCCCGGTCACCGTCACCGGCCTCACCCCCACCTGCCTCACCCTCTTCGGCGCCACCACCCCCGCCTCGCCGGATCGGTAGGCCCGCGCACAGGAAGTCGGCCACGCGGGCGAGTCCGCGGGAGGAGCGGCTTCCAACGCCCCGGGCCCGCAACTCCCCTGTGCGCAGGAAGTCGGGCCGGCCGACTTCTCGTGCGTAGGCGCCGAGGGCCGGTCCACGGGGATGGTACGCCGCCACGTCCGGGGGCGGTGGCAGCGCTGTGGGGGGCGAGTCGGGTGGGTCGGGTTGCTGGGTGGGGGTGTGGCGTCAGGTGGTGAGGGCTTGGGGCAGGGTGTCCAGGGAGTGCAGGACGTGGATGCCCTGGGCGACGGGGGTGTTGGTGGCGGCGCGGTCGAGCCAGAAGGCGTGGAGACCGGCGTTGCGGGCGCCTTCGGCGTCGAGGGTGTACTTGTCGCCGACGTAGGCGACTTCGTGTGGGGGCAGGCCCAGGGCGGCGCAGCCGGCGTGGAAGATGCCGGGGGCGGGTTTGGCTTCGCCGTGTTGGTCGGAGCAGACGAGGACGTCGCCGAGGTGGTCGAGCAGGCCGATGGTGCGCAGTTTGTGGCGTTGGTGGTCGGTGTCGGAGTTGGAGACGATGCCGAGCCGGTAGTGGGGGGCGAGTTGCCGCAGGGTCGGCTTCGCGTCGGGGAAGGCGGTCCAGGCGGCGTCGCGGTGGGCGGCGTAACCGGCGAACCAGGTGGCGGCCTGTTCGTCGCTCAGGTGCTCGGCACCGTCCTCGCCGAGTTGGGCGAGGAACTGGCGGGTGCGTTCGTACTGCTGGCCGCGCAGGGTGAGTTCCCGGGCGAGGTAGCGGGCGTACTGGACCTCCATGACGCTGCGCCACAGGGTCAGCGCCGCCTGTGGGGAGGGGAAGCGCTGCAGCAGGCCGATGTCGCGCAGGTGGGCGATGATGCCGGCTTCCTCCGAGCCCGAGTAGTCGAACAAGGTGTCGTCGACGTCGAAGAGCACGCCCCTGATCGGCATGAACCGTCCTTTCCGTTTCACTGCGGTGCGCTGCGGTGTGCTGCGGTGTGCTGCGGTGTGCTGCGCCGCGGTGTGCTGCGCTGCGGTAGGGACCCTACGTGTCGGCGTTGCGGGCACCGGAGGCGAGACGGTGGGCGAGTGCGGTGACGAGTTCGCGCAGTTCGTCAGGGCGGTCGATGGTGAACGGCCGGTCGAGTGCGGCGAGTAGCGGGGGCAGCCAGTCGAGGCGTTGGGCCCGCAGTTCGACGCGCAGCCAGCGCTCGGCCGCCTGGTCCTGGTCCTGGCCGGTCGCGGGTTCGTGTTCCGCGAGCTCGGCGACGGCGGCGGGCAGGTGGGTGCGGACGTGTTCGGGCGTGGCGTGGATGCGCAGGCTCACCCGGTGGCGGTAGTCGGCGGTGGCGAAGCCGGTGAGTACGCGCTGGGCGGGATCGGGGCCGGCGGGTTCGTCGAAGGTGCCGGGCAGGACTCTGGCGTCGGTGACGCGGTCGAGCCGGAAGGTCCGCGCTTCGTCGATCCGGGTGTCCGTGCCGGTGACGTACCAGCGGCCGCCGTGGGCGACGATCCCGTGGGGGTGCAGGGTGCGTTCGCTGGGCCGACCGTCGCGGTCGGTGTAACGGATGGCGAGGGGGCGGTGATGGCGTACCGCGTCGGCGACGGTGAGCAGGACCGCGCCGTCGGGCGTGTCGGGGGTGGCAGGGGCGCCGGGGGTGTCGGACTGGTCGGTGTGGGCGAGGGTTTCCAGGAGGGCGTCGAGGCGGCGGGCGGTGGGCCGGGGCAGGACCCGGCGGATCTTCGCCGTCGCCGTCTCGTTGGCGGTGCGCTGGGTGGGTGTCAGTGCGGTGCGGCGGGCGGTGAGCAGGCCGAGCAGGACGGCCAGCGCCTCGTCGTCGCCGAGCATGAGCGGGGGCAGGCGGTAGCCGGGGGCGAGACGGTAGCCGCCGTAGCGCCCGCGCACCGATTCCACGGGCACGTCCAGCTCGATCAGCCGGTCCACGTAGCGGCGCACGGTGCGTCCTTGGACGCCGAGGCGGTCGGCGAGTTCGGCCACGGTCCGGGTGCCGCCCGACTGGAGCAGTTCCAGGAGCGTCAGCACGCGTGCGGTGGGTCGGGGCATGCGGACAAGCTACCTCCGATAGGGGACCGGTTCTGTCCGGTATTGCTCCTAGCCTGCGTTGCGCAACGTCTTCAGCACGTACGACCAGGGAGATTCCATGGACTTCGTCTCGATCCGCATCATCACCGGCGACGTCGCCCGCCTCGTCGGGTTCTACGAGCGGGCCACGGGCGCGCGGGCGGTGTGGGCCACCGAGGACTTCGCCGAACTGCGCACCGCGGGCGCGACCCTGGCCATCGCCGCCACCCGCACCGTCGCACTGTTCGCCCCGGGCTCCGCCCACCCGGCGGACAACCGCAGTGTGATCACCGAGTTCCTGGTCGACGACGTGGACCGCGTGGCCGAGGACCTGGCGGGTTTCGTCACCGACGTCGTCGCCGGGCCGACCACGATGCCCTGGGGCAACCGGTCGCTGCTGGTGCGCGACCCCGACGGCAACCTGGTCAACTTCTTCACGCCCGTCACCGCGGCGGCCGTGGCGAGGTTGGCGCGCTGACGCCGCCGCGGGCCACGGGCCTGCGGCGGCAGGCCCGTGGCCGCAGGCCTCAAGCGGACGCGGGGGCGGGGGCCGCCGCGAGGAGGGCGTCCAGCAGGCCCGGGAAGCGGGCGTCCAAGTCCGTGCGGCGCAGGCTGACGAAGCGGTTGCGGCCGGCGACGCGGGTGGTGGTGACGCCGGCCTCGCGCAGGACGCGCATGTGGTGGGAGACGGTCGACTTGTGCAGGTGGTCCAGGCCCAGGTCGCGGGGGGCGCAGGAGTGCTCGGCGCCGTCGGCGTAGCTGAGCAGCAGGCGCATGCGGACGGGGTCGCCGAGGGCGTGCAGGACCGTGACGAGGTCGATGTCGGCGGTGGCGGGCTGGGGCAGCCGCTCATCCTCGGTCACGGGCACGGTGGTCATGGGCGCGGTGGTCACGGGCTGGCTCCGGTCCTCGGGGGTACGACGGCGGTGAATGGTTTGACAATCATCCACCAATCCTCGATTGTTTGGCGAGCATCAAACCGTTGCATGGTCGTCCAACAATAGCCTCGGGGGGCTTTCCCGTGCCCGTACGCCTGCTCCTGCTCGCCCTCGGCACCTTCGCCATGGGCACCGACTCGATGGTCGTGGCCGGCATCCTCGGCCCGATCTCCGCCGACCTGGGTGTGTCGGTGGGCGCCGCCGGCCAGCTGGTCACCGTCTTCGCGCTCGGCTACGCCCTGCTGGCCCCGCCACTGGCCGCCGCCACCGCCCGTTGGCCGCGCCGGCGCCTGCTGCTGACCGCGCTCGCCGTCTTCAGCGCCGCCAACGCGCTCAGCGCCCTCGCCCCCGGCTACGAACTGCTGCTGGCCACCCGGGTGCTGGCCGCAGCCGGCGCCGCCCTCTACACCCCCACCGCCAACGCGGTCGCCACCACCCTGGTCGCCCCCGAGCGGCGCGGACGGGCGATCGCCACCGTGCTCGGCGGCATGACCGTCGCCACCGCGCTCGGCGTACCGCTGGGCACCTGGGTCGGACGCGCCGACTGGCGGCTGACGATGTGGCTGGTCACCGCGCTCGGCCTGGCCGCGCTCGCAGGACTCGCCGCCCTGCTGCGCGGCCTGCCCGCCCCCGCCGCCGCCCCCACCCTCAGCGCCCGCCTCGCCCCGCTGGGCCGGCGCCAGGTCCTCGGCGCGGCCGCCACCACGCTCGCCTTCTTCCTCGCCTTCCAGAGCGTCTACATCTACCTCGCCACCGCCGTCCACGGCGCCACCGGCGGCAGCGCCGACCGGCTGAGCCTCATCCTGCTCACCACCGGCGTGATGTCGGTGGCCGGTAGCTGGCTGGGCGGGCGCCTGGTCGACCGCGCCGGGGTGCGCACCGTGCTGCTGGCCGGCTCCGCCGTCGCCGCCGGCGCCTTCGCCGCCCTGCCGTGGCTGGGGCGCGGCATGCCGGGGGCGCTGGCGTACTCGGTGGTGGTGCCGCTGGCCGGGTGGGCGGTGTCGGTCGCGCTGCCGCACCGGCTGGCCTCCATCGACCCGGCGAACGCGCCGCTGCTGATCTCGCTGAACAGCAGCGCCCTGTACCTGGGCACGGCGGCCGGCGGGGTGGCGGGGTCGGCATCGATCGCGCTGCTGGGCGAGCGGTGGTTCCCGCTGGCGGCGGCGGTGCTGGCACTGGTGGCGTGCGCGATCGCCGCGGCCACCACCCGCGACCAGCGCGCGCACGCCCCGGCCCACGCGGCCCCTGCGGCGGAGGCACCTGCCCCGGTGGCGGCGGGGGCGCCGACTGCGGCGGAGGCACCGGCCGCGATGGCGCCGACGGCGGTGACGCGCGGGCAAGAAGCCGTACGCGCCTGAGGAACCGTACGCCAGAGCGGGCCCGGCATCGTCGACAGCGATCGCCGCGCCGGACACCCGCTGACCGGCATCGACCCCGGCACCCGCCCGACCGGCTGGCACCGGCACGCGGCCGTCCGCTCGGGGGCGGGCCGAACGCCGTCCACCCAGGAGGCCCGTACGGGGGTCGGGCCCCCGCGCCGCCGGTGCCCCGGCCACCTCGAAGAGACGGCCGGGGCACCGGACGTGCGTCAGGCTCCGAGTACCTCGCCGACCAGGGCGCGGGCTTCCTGCTGCACCCGCGTCAGGTGCTCCTGGCCCAGGAACGACTCGGCGTAGATCTTGTACACGTCCTCGGTGCCCGAGGGCCGGGCCGCGAACCAGGCGTTGTCGGTGCACACCTTCAGGCCGCCGATGGCCGCCCCGTTGCCGGGCGCGTGGGAGAGCACCGCGGTGATCTTCTCCCCCGCCAGCTCCCCGGCCGTGACCTGCTCCGGCGACAGGCGGGCCAGGCGGGCCTTCTGGTCGCGGTCGGCGGGGGCGTCCAGGCGGGCGTAGGCGGGAGCGCCGTGACGGGCGGTCAGGTCACGGTAGTAGGCGCTGGGGGTGGTGCCGGTGACGGCGGTGATCTCCGAGGCGAGCAGCGCCAGCAGGATGCCGTCCTTGTCGGTGCTCCACACCCCGCCGTCGCGGCGCAGGAAGGAGGCGCCGGCGCTCTCCTCGCCGCCGAAGGCGATCGAGCCCTCCAACAGGCCGTCGACGAACCACTTGAAGCCGACCGGAACCTCCACCAGCGCGCGGCGCAGGTCGGCGGCGACCCGGTCCAGCATCGAGGAGGACACCAGCGTCTTGCCCACCGCCGCGTCAGCGGGCCAGTCGGCACGGTGCCGGTAGAGGTAGTCGACGGCCACCGCCAGGTAGTGGTTGGGGTTCATCAAGCCACCGTCCGGGGTGACGATGCCGTGCCGGTCGGCGTCCGCGTCGTTGCCCGTGGCGATCGCGTACTCGTCCTTGCGGCCGATGAGGGAGGCCATCGCGGCCGGCGAGGAGCAGTCCATGCGGATCTTGCCGTCCCAGTCCAGCGTCATGAACCGCCACGTCGGATCGGTCACCGGGTTGACCACCGTCAGATCCAGGCGGTGGGACTCCGCGATCCGCCCCCAGTAGGCCACCGACGCCCCGCCCAGCGGGTCCGCACCGATGCGCAACCCCGCCTCCCGCACCGCGTCCAGGTCCACCACCGAGGGCAGATCCTCCACATAGGCGCCCAGGAAGTCGTGTCGCCCGGTGGTGGCGGCGGCCAGCGCCCGCGCGTACGGGACCTTCTTGACCCCGCGCAGGCCCTCGCGGATCAGCTCGTTCGCCCGGTCCTGGATCCAGCCGGTCGCCTCGGAACCCGCCGGCCCCCCACTGGGCGGGTTGTACTTGAAACCGCCGTCACGCGGCGGATTGTGCGAGGGCGTCACCACGATGCCGTCCGCCAGCGCCTGCGGACTGCGCCGATTGTGCACCAGGATCGCGTGCGAGACCGCCGGAGTGGGCGTGTAGCCGTCGGCGGCGTCGATCAGCACCTGCACGCCGTTGGCGGCCAGCACCTCCAGCGCCGTCGCCTTGGCCGGCTCGGACAGCGCGTGGGTGTCCGCACCCAGGAACAACGGGCCTGCCACCTTCTGCCCGGCCCGGTACTCGCAGATCGCCTGCGTCGTCGCGGCGATGTGATCCTCGTTGAACGCCGCGTCCAGCGAGGAACCCCGGTGCCCCGACGTCCCGAACGCCACCCGCTGCGCCACCTCCTGCGGATCCGGGCGCAGCGCGTAGTACGCCGTCACCAGCCGTGCCACGTCCACCAGGTCCCCGGGCTGTGCCGGCTGCCCGGCTCGTGCGTGTGCCATCCGTCCACTCCCGCCGAATTCCCGACAAGCGCGAGGGCCTCTCCGCCCCGCGCTCACCGATCGTAGCCAGAACGCGACCGTGCCCCGAACAGCTCGGGCCGGCCCGGGGCACCACTCGCATCAGCGTCGGGCGGCCTCCGGCGCACGGCGTGCGGCACGCGGCACGCGGCTTACCGCTTACGGCCTGCGGCGGCTTGCGGCCTCGGGTTCAGGCGGCCAGCTGCTGGCGGTAGGCCTCCAGCGCCGGGGCGGTGACGGTGGCCAGGAACTCCGTCACCCGGTAGCGGGTCAGCCCCAGGCGCACGAAGGGGTCGGTGGCCACCAGCGCCTCGATCTCGGCCCGGTCCTGCCCCACCGCCAGGATCACCCCGCCATCACGCGGCACCTTGCGCCCCGACGCCAGGAAGGTGCCGGCCGCGTAGTGGGACTCAAGCCACCGCACGTGCTGCGCCAGCGCTTCGTCGATCCGCTCCAACTCGGCGGTGTAGGTCAACTCCAGGATGAACATGCGGTCAGGCTATCCCCGTGTTCGCCTGCCATCCGGACCGGGGCCGCCGCCAGGGCTTCACCGCGACGCGCTCACCCGCTGAGAGGCCCACCAGGTCGAAGGTGCCGCGGCGGTGTAGCCCAGCGACTCGTACAGCGGCCTGCCCAGCTTCGAAGCGGTGAGGGTTGCCGGCAGGTGCGCCAGGTCCGCGAGGGAGGCGAGCATGACCGCCCGACCCACCCCGCGCGAGCGGAAGGCCGGCGAGGTACCGACCCAGAAGTGACCGACCACGTCCTCGTGCACCGCCCTGACGCACGCCCCCGCAGCCACACCGTCGTACGAGGCGACGAACACATCCACGCCCGGTTGCCCGATCAGCGCCATCGGGAACAACTCACCGCCGCGGTAGGGCTCGAACGCGGTCAGCTCGAAACCCTCGATCACCACCCGCTCGGCCGCCTGCAGATCCTCGCTGCGCCGTACCCGGACCACCTGCAGCGCCGCTTCACCCGCCGCTTCGCCCACGGGCCCGGGCGCGCGCACCATGATCGGCATCTGCCAGTTGCGCATGCCCAGCTGGCTCAGGTCGGTGGCGTTGAACGGATCCTCGGCGTTCACCGGGCCCACGGCCCGGCGGGCCAGCTCGCTCAACTCGGCCACCTCGCCCGCATCGAGGCCGGGCTCCTGGATCAGGATCCGCACGCCCGCGCGCTCGTCGCCGTCGACCGCGACGAATCCGCGGCGCCGGATCACCTCGTGCCCCCGGCTTCGGCCGATCGCGCTCCAGAACGCGGCCGAGCCGCGGGCCTGACGCATCGCCGCCGGGGCCGAGGAAGGGGAGGTGGAGACAGACCGGTCGCCGGTCGTGGTGGATCCCGTTGTCATGCTGCCTACGGTAGTGCGGAATTGACCCGGCATCTGGGCCAATTCCCGTACGGTCCACTGGGCCACCTCGGGGCCTGGCTATCCCCGGGACGCCGACAGCTGCGTGACCGTGCCGGGCCGCGGCGGTCAGCCGGAACGGACCGCGAGCAGCCGCCGGCAAGAGACATGAAACACCGGCGGTGGTAACGGCGGCGTACTGCGCCGGCACTTCCTCGATCCGGTCCAGCCAGCACGGTGCAGATCAGCTCCAGAATGAACACGCCGTCAGCCGGCGCCGCCGGGGACCGGTCTGCGGCAGGGGTGGGCGAGGACGGATTCGAACCGCCACAGCCGAAGCGGGGGCTTTACAGGCCCTTGGGCTCTCCCATGCCCAGCTCACCCTCGCCGTCGCCCTCGGGGAGCGTCAACACCATTGCTCCACAAAGAGCTTGCGCGACACGACCGGCCCGCCGGGGGCAGGGCGGCGCGGCGGCTCAGCGCGTCCGGGGCCAGGCGGCGCCGGCGCAGGTGCCACAGCGGGGGCGGCGATAGCCACGGCCACGGGCGGCTCGGGCTGCTGTGCCGTTCATGGCGCACTCCCCTCCTTCGCTGTGGTGCGGTGGTGCGGCGTTCTGTGCGCGACCACTCTTGCGCAAGGCGCCCCGGGGGTGCAACGGGTTTTTCCGGCCCCGGCCCGGGAGGGTGCCGACCCCAATCCTGCCAGGTCAGGCAAGGGTTGCGGTAGGACGCAGCCCACCCTTTCTTCGCCTTGCCGCACCCCGCGTCCGCGCCGCACACTCGTGCAACACCCCACTCCCCCTCTCTCGCGGCCCACGCGCCGCCGCCCGCCTGTCCGGACGGCGGCGCGCGAGCCGTCGCGCCCCGGCGCCGTCGCCAGGGGGCTGGGGGTGTGCACCACGAGAGCAACGACCAAGGGGGAAACGACACATGAACGTGCACATGGACCTGCTGCTTGCGGCACGGGTACGGCTGATGAGCCACAACGACCGGATCCTGACCGGCGAGGAGGGAATGCGGGCCTACCGGATCCTGTTCACGGTCAGCCCCCGCGCCTACGCCTACAAACTGGCCTACGTGCTGCGGGAGCTGAGCGAGAGTGGCGCGCGGGTGGCCCGCCTGCCCCAGGCCCGGCAGGCACTGCTGGAGGAGGCACGGGCCGCCAGCACCCTCATTCCCGCCGACGCCCCCGCCTACCAGCGCCACATGTGGGACCACACGATGGCGCAGCTGCGGGAGATCGAGCGTCGGCTCGGCCAGGCGGGTCAGTGACGCCCCCGCGCGTGGACGAGGGTCTGGTACTGCGGGCCGGGTGCACCTGCTGAGCTGCAACGACTGGAAGCTCTACGGGCCGGACGGCCGGTAGGCGACCGACGAGATGACTGCGGTACAACAACCCCGATGTGACGACCGATCGGAGATACCCTGATATGAGCAGGCCAGGACTGTCCCGCCGCGCCCTGATCACCGGCGTCGGCGCCGCCGTACTCGGGTGGAACGCCACCACCCGCACCTGGGCCACCACACCTGACCCAGGCGTCGCCGAACTGCCCGCCCTGGACGGCACGGTGACCCTGAACGGCGAAGACCTGGAACGGTTCGCCGGCGACTTCGGACACCTGATCACCGCCGCACCCCGCGCCGTGGCACGCCCCGCCTCCGTACGGGACGTGCAGCGCATCGTCGCATTCGCCCGGCACCACCGCATCCCGGTGGCCGTCAACGGACAGAGCGGCGACGCGGCGCTCCTCGGGCGCTCCGGACTCGAATCGCACTCCAGCTACGGTCAGGCCAACCCGCGCGGCGGCATCGCCATCGACGCCCGTGGCCTGGACACGATCGTCTCCGTCCGCCCCGGCGAGGCCGTGGTGCAAGCCGGCGCCACCTGGGCGCAGCTGACCGACGCCGCACTCGCCAAGGGCTGGATACCGCCAGCGCTGACGGACTACCTGCACCTGTCGGTGGGCGGGACACTGAGCGTGGGCGGCATCGGCGGCGCAGTGCAGCACCACGGCCTGCAAACCGACACGGTGCGCGAGCTGCAGGTGGTGACCGGCACCGGTGAACTGGTGACGGCCTCCCGGAAGAACAACCGGGAACTGTTCGAGGCGGTACTGGCCGGCGGCGGACAGGCGGGAATCATCGTGCAGGCGACCCTGGCACTGGTGCCGGCGCGCGAACGCTCCACCGTGTTCACCCTCGCCTACGACGACCTGGACACCTACCTCACCGACCAACAGAAGATCCTGGCCGACGGCCGCTTCGACCTGCAGGTCGGCAACGTGGTGCGCAGCTCGGACGGAAAGCGGTGGCGGTACGCCGCAGAACTGGTGGCCTACGGGGACACCGGACGCGCGGGGGAAAGCGAGGAGCTCCTGGCGGGGCTGAACCCGGTGGCAGGTGAGACGACGGTGGTGGAACAGAGCTGGCGCGAGTACGCGTTCCGGGTCGACGCCTTCGCCGCGTACCTGCGGACGGCGGGCTTCTGGGGCCTGCCCAAGCCATGGCTGAGCCTGTTCCTGCCCGCGTCCACGGCGGGAGTGTTCATGCGGGAAGCAGCCGACGTCCTGACCGCCGCGGACCTGGGCGCCGGACTGCTGCTGTTCTACCCCTACGCGCGCCACAAGATCACCACACCACTGGCAGTGCTGCCCACCGAGGACGTGGGCTGGCACTTCGACCTGCTCGCCTTCCCCGCACCCGGCACGGACACCACCCGGATGCTGGAACGCAACCGGCACCTGTACGAACGGGCCGTCGAGCTGGGCGGCAAACGCTACCTGATCGGCGCGATCCCCGGGATGGCCCGGGCGGACTGGATCCGCCACTACGGGCAGCAGTGGGAACGAGTGCGACGGGCCAAGCGGCGCTACGACCCGGCGGGAATCCTCACCCCGGGCCAGAACATCCACAACACCTGACCCCACGCGCGCTCGAAACCCCCACCCCCGACCCGCGCGGAACCCCGGCACCCGGTCCGCGGCCCAACGGTGCGCGCCGCACCGCGTGTCGGGGCGCCGGGTCCGCCTTTCCCGGGGCGGCCGCCCTGCCGGGCCGGCCGCTCAGGTGTACCGACGCTCAGGCGTGCCGACGCTCAGGCGTAGAGAGCGGCGGCGCGGCGGGCCGCCTCGGCCAGGCGGGCACGCAGTTCGGGTGGGTGGAGGACCTCGGCTTCCGGGCCCAGCCGCAGGAGTTCGAAGTAGCCGATCTCCCAGCTCTCCAGCGGCAGGGTCACGGTGATCCAGCCGTCGGCGTCCGCGGGACCGGCAGTGCCGAGGGCGTCGGCGGCGGCGACCGGCTCCAGCAACACGGCGAGGTGCTCAACGGCCAGCGGGCTCAACCTCACCAAGGCGCGTTCGCGCAGCATGGCCCGGGTGAACTCCCGCGCCGCGGTGGCCCAGTGGTCGGCGAGATCGAAGTCCGGGTCACGCTCGAAACGTTCCTCGCCCGCCTCGGCACTCTCGAACCGGTCCACGCGATAGGAACGGATGCGCCCGCCGGGCCCGCGCGCCGCGACGTACCACTGCCCCGCCTTGAGCACCAGCCCGTACGGCTCCAGCCGCCGCTGCCGGGTGCCACCACCGCGCGCCGCGTAGCGGGCGTGCAGCACGCGTTCCTGCCACACCGCACGCGAGACCTCGGCGAGCAGCGGAGGAGCCTGGGTGTCACGGAACCAGGCGGGCGCGTCGAGATGGAAACGCTGCGCGGCAGCCCCGGGCGCGTCCCCCAGCACGGCCGCGATCTTCACACGTGCGGCAAGGGCCTGCCCGGACAGGCCCATCTCACGCAACGGGCCCGGGAGCGCGGCCAGATGCAGAACCTCGGCCTCGGCGCGTTCGAGGCCGGTCAGCCGGCTACGGTAGCCATCGACGAGCCGATAACCCCCACCACGACCGCGCTCGGCATACACCGGCACCCCCGCCTCGATCAGCGCGGCGACATCACGCTGCACAGTGCGTTCGGACACCTCCAGCTCGGCCGCGAGTTGCGCGGCGGTCATCGTGCGCCGATTCTGCAGGAGCAGCAACAACGCGATCGCCCGGCTCGCCCGCATCCCGCCCCCTCCGCCGCCGGCCGTCTCGCCCGCCGCCGTGTCCGTCCGCCTGCCGTACCCGGGCGGCGCCCGGTGCGCGGCCGGGACCCTCGAATCACGGCCGCACACCATTGTCGCCCCACACCGGAGCCCCACACCGAAAGCCCGGCGCCGGCACCGTACACCGGAGCCGTACGCCGGAGCCGCAGATCAGTGCCGCGGGTCCCGCAGGGCATCCGGAAGCGGCAGGCCGGGATCGCCGATCCGGTCGGGGTCGTGGGCGAACGCGGCCATCCAGTGCGGGCGCAGCCGGTAGTAGACGACGTCGTTGTCCCAGTCGAAGGCGTCATCGCCGTAGAAGTCGCGGAAGTAGGCGAGCAACTGCGGCCAGTCGGCGGCGGGTTCGGTGCCGTGCGGGTTGAGGACCTCCACGGTGCCGTGGGTGAACACGCCCAGCTCCTCCCCGCGCAGGTGGGCCGCACTGGCGGCTGGACGCTCAGCGAGATGGCGGGCCTTGGCGGAGGTGCGCGCGGTGCCGAAGTGCCATGCACCGTGCAGGAAATGCCCGTCCACGCCGCTGACGCGCGGCTCGCCCGTGGCGGTGACGGTGGACAGCGCGAGCGTGCACATGCCGGTGAGCACGCCGGTGAGCTGCCCGGCGCTGAGGGCGCGTTCACTGGTGATGATCGAGCGCAGGTGCGCGGTGGAGCGGGAGAGCGAGGTGTCGAGGAGGGCCTGGAGACGGTGGAGCTCGTCAGGTGTTTCGCGCATGGGGATCCTTGCCTTGTCGTAATCGTCCCAGCCGGCACCCACAACGTCATCACGTCACCACGGTGCCGGTCGGTATTCCCCACGGTCCCGGCGAAACCCGACACCTTCTGTCGTCTTTCCCGTCAGGGCCCTCGATCGTCCCGTCAGGGCGGTACCTCAACGTGCCAGGCGCCCCAGCAAGGCGGAGGCGGCGGCGATGCCGGCACCGGTGGCGGCGGCCAGGACGGCGAAATCCAGCGGCAGGTGGCAGGGGGTGCCGATCAGCAGGCCGCGCAGCGCGTCGACCTGGTAACTGAGCGGGTTGGCCTTGCTGACGGCCTGCAGCCAGCCCGGCATCAGGCCGAGCGGGTAGAGGGCGTTGGAGCCGAAGAACAGCGGCATGGTGATCGCCTGGCCGATACCCATCAGACGGTCGCGGGTCAGCACGATCCCGGCGATCGCCATCGAGAGGCAGGAGAAGAACGCCGAGCCGAGCAACACCACGGCCACCACGCCCGCCAGGCGCAACGGGTTCCAGGTCATCGCGACGCCCAGGACCGCGGCGATCAGCACCACGACCACCGCCTGCAGAACGGCCTTCACACCGGCGGCGAAGGCCTTGCCGGTGACCAGAGCGGCGCGCGGGGTCGGGGTGACCAGCAGTTTGGTCAGGACCCCGGAGTCCCGCTCCCAGATGATCATGATGCCGTAGAAGATCGCGATGAACATCGCGGACTGGGCGATGATGCCCGGCGCGAGGTAGTCCAGGTAGGGGATGCCGCCGGTGGGGATCGCCTTGAGACGGGTGAAGGTCTCGCCGAAGATCAGCAGCCACAGGGCGGGCTGGACGGCCCGGGTGTAGAGCTCGGTGCGGTCGTGCCGCAGCTTCTGCAGTTCCACCGCGCACATCGCGGCGATGCGGGCGGGAATCACACGCCAGCCGGTGCGGGCGCGCGGGGCCACCAGCAGCAGGTCCAACTCGGCTCCGCGGTCAGAGGGTTCAGCCGACGCGGTTGGCTGTTCGGCGGGTACGGCGGACATCACCGAAGTCTCCTTCCGTGGCGTCGGCCAGCTCACGGCCGGCGAAGTGACGGAACACGTCGTCCAGGGTCGGCTCAGCTTGGGCCGCACCGGCATCGGCTCCGGCTCCGGTGTCGGCTCCGGCTCCGGCGGCCTGGCGGACCCGGTCCTTGAGTTCGGCGGGAGTGCCCAGCGCCCGGATGCGGCCGCGGTCCATCAGGGCGATGCGGTCGCAGTGGCGGTCGGCTTCGTCCATGTAGTGGGTGGTGACCAGGACGGTCATGCCGGTGGCGTCGCGCACGGCGTCCACGCGTTCCCACACGCCGGTGCGGGCGATCGGGTCCAGGCCGATGGTGGGTTCGTCCAGGACCAGCAAGCGCGGGGCGCTGACCAGGGCCTGGGCGAGTTCGAGCCGGCGCACCATGCCGCCGGAGTAGGTGGCGGCCATCCGGTCGGCGGCCCCGGTCAGGTCGACGGCCGCCAGGGCCTGGGCCACGCGGCGGGTGCGTTCGGCGCGGGGGACGTCGAAGACCCGGGCGAACAGGGCCACGTTCTCGCGGCCGGTGAGCCCGGCGTCGGCGGACAGCTGCTGGGGCACGTAGCCGAGCAGACGCCGCACCTGCATCGGGCGGCGGGCGACGTCGTGACCGAAGACCCGCACCATGCCCGCACCGACCGGCAACAGGGTGGTGATCGCCCGGATCGCCGTGGTCTTGCCCGCCCCATTGGGGCCCAGCAGACCGAACACCTCACCGGCACGCACGGTCAGGTCGATACCGTCCACCGCCCGCGTCGCCTTCCCACGCCCGTGACGGAAGGTGTACTCCAGCCCCCGGCACACCACCGCATCCTCCCGGTCCATCACCGCTCCCCGTCCGGCAGGGCGCGCAGGCCCCCGGCGAGGTGGTGCAGCGCGGGGAGTGCGGCGGCCAGCGCCGCCTGCTCCTGCTCGGACAGGCCCGCCACCAGCTCGCCCATCAGCACCCTGCGGCGCCGACGCCAGGCCTCGATCCGCTCCTCGGCCGCCACCGTCGCGTACAACAGCGCCGCCCGCCGATCACCGGGATCCACCTCGCGGCGCAGCAGGCCCTGCGCGACCAACTGGTTGACCAGGGTCGACACCGAGTTCCCGGCCAGACACAACTCCTCGGCGGCCTCGCGGACCCGCAGCCCCGGGCTGTCCATCACCAGACGCAGCAGTTCCACCTGCGCCCCGCGCAGCCTGGGCTGCTGACTCTGGTGACGCAGGCGACGCCGCAGCATGCGCTGGATACCGACCAGCAGAGCGGAGAACTCATCCGCGAGTGCGGCATCGATGTGGCGGGGAGCATGTGTCGTCACACCCCCAATTTTATCTCTCAGTAAGAGGTATCCGTCGAGAGTGCGGACCGGAATCCGCGGGCGCGGCGGCACGGGCACGGCATGCGGCCGGGCCACGGGCGAGGAACCGTCGACGCCGGGGCCGCCGACAAGCGGCGCACGGCAGGGGCTCAGGCGCTCTCCGCCCCGCTGCCGCCCGGGCCTCAGCGGTCGGCAGCGGAGCGCAGGGCGTCGCGGCCCCGTGCCGCGCCCTGCTTGATCCGCCGGCCATGCCCCGTCGGCCGTTCCTCGACGCTTGCGGGGGCCACCGGCACCGCACGGGAGGCCGTCAGCCCGCGGCTCGCGCTGCCGGCGGCACCGGGGGCGTCCGGTCGAGGGCGCCCAGCGGCATGAGCTTGGGCGCCTGGTGGTCGGCGAGGAAGTCGAGCAGGATCCGGTTGACCAGGTGGGGCTTCTCCAGCGGGGCGGTGTGGGAGGTGCCGGGCAGGACCGCGAACTGGGCGTTCGGGATGGCCGCGGCCATCGCCGCGCCATGACTGACCCGCACGCCGTCGTCGTCACCTTGCAGGACCAGGACGGGCATCTCCAGGGCGGTCAGGGCCGCCAGGCCGATGTCGGGCTCCTCGCGCCACATCGTCAGCCACTTGGCGAACACCACGGGGAAGTGGCCAGGACCGTCCGGAGACAGCGGTTCGTACTGCGGGCGGAACATCGCCTCCAGCCGCGCGGTGTCCCCGAGGATCGCCGCATCCGCCTCGGTGGCACCGTCACGGCTGACACCGGCGCTGATGAGGACGAGCTTGCGCACCAGGTCCGGACGGCGCAGCGCCAGGCGCAGGGCCACGGTGGCGCCGGCGCTCCAGCCGACGAGGTGAACGGGGCCGGTGGCGAGGGTTTCCAGCAGGGCGATGGTGTCACCGGCCATCAGGTCGGTGGTGACGGGGCCTTCGACGTCGGGGGTACGGCCGTGACCACGGCGTTCGGGGGCGTGGACCCGGAAGTGCTCGGCGAGCGCGGGAATCTGGGCGTACCAGCTGTCCGCGGTCACCCCGCCGCCGTGCAACAGCACCACCGGCTCGCCCTCACCACGGACCTCGCAGTAGGTACGCAACCCCTCGACCATCACATACTCACCCATGCCCACCCCTCATTTCCGTCGTCGACAGCGGCGAACCGGCCTGCCCGGCAGTCGAGTTCACCGTACTTGAGCAATGCTCAGGTCGATCATAGCCGGGCGACCTGAGCTAAGCTCAAGTCACTGGAATCCCCCGGCCGGAAGGACCGCGCCCACCCCATGGCACTGCACCGCGAGGACGTCGTACGCGCCGCACTCGACCTACTGGACGAAGTCGGCCTGGAACGACTGACCACCCGGGCACTGACCGACCGGCTCGGTGTCCAACGCGGCGCCCTGTACTGGCACGTACGCAGCAAACACGAGCTGCTCGGGGCGATGGCGGACACCGTCGTCGCGCGGGCGTTCACCGCGATCGACACGGGTGATGGCGAGGCGGCGGGATGGGCGGAACGCACGACGCGCTTCGCACACCGGCTACGGCAAGCACTACTCGCCCACCGCGACGGAGCGCGCCTGGTCTCCGGCCACCTCACCCCCGGAACCGGGACGCTGGAAACAGTCGAGGAAGGACTGGCCCGGATGCGCGCCGAAGGACTCACCCTGGCCCAGGCCGCCACGTTCGGACACGCGGTGACCAGCTACGTCATCGGTTTCGTCCTGCAGGAGCAGGCCGCACACACCGGACGGGCGAGGCAGGCCGGGGCCGGCGACAACGCCGCGGCGACGGTGGACCCGGAACGCTACCCCCACCTCGCCGAATGGCAGACCGGACAACCCGCCGACCCGGACCACGCGTTCACCGCCGGACTCGCCTTCCTCACCGCGGGACTGTCCGCCCAACTGCCCTGACGGCAGCGGCCAGACCGGGGCGGGGGCGGGGGCGTTCGGCCAACGACCGCCTGTTTCACGGGCACTGTCACGGGGCGAAACCGGCGGGCGACGGGCGCGCTCGTGCAGGCGTGGTGTGCGATCGGTGTTGCACAGGTGTCGAAGCGGGCGTGGCGGGGGGCCGTCCCGTAGTAGCGTCGGGGGTGAAGTCGCGCATGGTGCGCGGACGTTGGCGACGAGTGCCACGGGACGGGGGCCGGGCTTGGGAAGGGGTGGTGGGTGTGGGACGAGCACGCGTGACGGCGCGGGTGATCGTGCACCCCGGTGTGGAGGACGTCAGCGTCCAGCAGGTGCTGGAAGCCCTCGCCGACCCGGCGAGACGCTCAGTGGTACGCACACTGGCACACGCGGGCGCCGACCTGAGCTGCGGCTCCTTCGACCTGCCGGTCGGACGCTCCACCTCCAGCCACCACTTCTCCGTGCTCCGCGCGGCCGGGGTGCTGCGCCAGTACTACGTGGGAACCACCAAGATGAACACACTGCGCACCGAGGAACTGGAGCGACGCTTCCCCGGTCTGCTGACGGCGGTGGTCGCCGCCGCCGACGCCGAAGCGCAAGCCCAAGCCGCCCCCTGATCCGCCCGCCAGGCCTTCCGCTGGTACTCGGCGGTCCGGGTCAGTCGGTGACGGTCACGACGATCTTGCCGACCTGGGTGCCGGCCTCCAGATAGCGGTGGGCCTCGACGATGCTGTCGAGGCCCTCGAAGACGCGGTCGACGACGGGGACGAAAGTCGCATCCTTCAGACCCGCGGTGATGAACGCGTGGCCGCGGCGCAACCGCTCGGCGTCGCGGCTGACTTCGTGGACGGTGTAGAAGCGGCTGGTGATGGGGGCGAAGGTGGCCTGGCCGGGCATGGGGGTGTCGCGCGGGTCCAGGCGGCCGTAGACGATCAGGCGCCCGCCGGGGGTGATCGTCTCGGCGAGGGTGTTCACGCCGGGGCCGGCGACGGCGTCGAAGACGGTGCGCACGCCTTCGCCGCCCGTGATGTCCAGGACGCGGGCGGTCAGGTCCTCCTCGCCGGTGACGATCACATGGGCGGCGCCGGCCTCCAGGAGCCGGCGTGTCTTGGCTCGGGTGCGGGTGGTGGCGATCGGTACGGCACCGACGCGCCGGGCGATGCGGATCGCGGCCAGTCCCACGCTGGAGGCCGCGGCGGTGAGCAGCACGTGGTCGCCGGGGCGCAGGTGGCCGTCCTCGGCGAGGGCGCCGTAGGCGGTCAGGTAGGGCATCCAGGTGGCGGCGCCCTGGACGGCGCTCAGGTGCGCCGGGCGGTGGACGGCGGCGCGGGCGGGCACGATGGCGTGGGTGGCGTAAACGCCGTAGTCGTTCTGCATGAATGCCTCTAATGCACTACCAATTCGGGGTGATCACCACGCGGCGGTCCTTCGTCACCGAGACCTGTTCAACCACACGCCTGAGCAGGGCGTTCATCCGGTCTGGCGCAAGGGTCCCCCATTCTTCCAGTAGTCCGAGCGCGACCGCGATTGCGGCGTCTCGGCGCACGTCGGGGTCCTCGTGTCGATCGCCGGGCTTGGCGTCGTCGAGATCGGCTCGAGCCTGCGCCTTCTCGTTCCTGAGTGCCAGGAGGGTTTGGCGGTGCCCCTCGGCCAGGGTTCCATCGTCGTCATCCTCCTCGAGCATTGCGAAGGTCTGCATCTGTCGAGCGATGGCCTTGTCCAGCTTCGCGATGCGTTCCTCCAGAGCTGCTGTCCGGCTAGGGCCGGTGCTCGGCTGGCGAAGCCGCAACTCTCGCGCGCGGGAGTCGGCTTGTCGGGCACTGGCTTCCACTTCCTCGACGATGCCCTCGAGCCAGGTCTTGACGGCAGCCAGCAGCTTGCGTTCCGACAGATTCCAGCCCTCACAGACTGCGCGCCCCTGGCTGTGGCGCGTCTTGCAGCGATAGTTGTGATAGGCGTTCTTGCTCTTTCCTCGCGTCGTGGTGCCCCCGCAGATGCCGCATCGGACGAGGCCGGACAGCGGGTAGGACGCCCGTCGCGCGCGAGGCGGGGCTTGGGAGACCTGCTTGCGCCGCTGCTGGTAGAGGGCCCAGTTCTCGTCCGAAATGATCGCCGGATGGTGAAGCGTCGGGTGTCGGACCAGTTTGTGGGCTGGACAGTCGGCCTTGTAGGGCTGCCGGCAGTCCGGGTCGTGGATGCGCAGGTAGCCGGCAGGGAAGCCACCGTCCATGTATCGCTTGAGTGCCGAGATCGACCAGGGGTTCCCCTGTACCGTGCGATGGCCGGCCTCGTTGAGCGTCTGACAGAGGGGCAAAAATCCTTCACCATTGATGTAGCGCTGGTAGAGGTCGCCTACCAGCGGGGCGACTGCTGGGTCGATCTCGTAACGCTCCTCCTGGAGCGTGACCGATCCGTCCGGCCTGAAGATTTTTCGCGGGTACCAGATGTATCCCAGCCGGTGGCCTCCGGTCGCGGGGAGCCCACTCTCCCTGCGGTGGGCGTGCGTCTCACGCCACTGCGTTCCGGCACGGTCGGACTCGTAGGCGTTGAACTCGAAGATGATGCCGCGCTGCAGCTTGCCCTCGGCCGTGGCCGTGTCGACGTACTCGGTGGCGGAGACGAGTGAGCCGCCCGCCCTTTCGACGCGGTCCAGGTTGGTGGCGCATCCGGTGCGGCTTCGGCCGAATCGGCTGTACTTCCAGACTGCGATGATGGTGGCTTCGCCGGCTTCAACCCGCTCGATGACTCTCATGATGCGGCGTTTGAAGTTTCGGCCGGTCTTGTCGAGGTCTTCGACCCAGTCGACGATCTTGTGTCCGGTGCGAGCCGACCACTCCTCGATGGACTTGCGTTGAAGCTCGGGAGAGATCATCTCTTCGCGGGCGAGGCTCACCCTGATGTAGCCGATCGCCGCGGCCGGTTCTTGATCTACGCGACCCCGCTGCACGGGAATGAGGGCGTCGTGGGTTGCCATGGCTCCGTCCCCTGGGGAAAAGAGGACGCCGCCTCGACATCCGGAGTCTGGGCTCGCGGGCCGGGCGGCGTTCCTGATGCGGCTACAGATCGTACGTGCAGCTGCTGCTGTTCGTTGGCGTCTTCTGGTCGAGTTGACGCTCACGGATGAGTTCGAGCGCCAGGGCCAGGGCTTCGCCCTGGATCTGTTCACGCGTCTGGTTCCTGGTGAGGGCGACAGCGACCAGTGGCACCACTCCTAGCATCGTCGCCGTGAGCCCGTAGGGCTCGACGACGGTTGTGTTGGTAGCCACCCCCGCGGCGGTTGCGGCCAGTCCGACGGCCGTCACGATGGTGCCGAGTATCGGCACCCTGAGGGAGAGTGACGGTGACGACGGCATTGCTCACCTCTTCGCAGACAGTCCACCCGTTTGCGATTGGATGATCGTACCGCCCTTGGGCTCTTCAGCGAAGGATTTCGCGACAGCTTCGACGCTTGCCACGAACAAGTGCCGGCGCTCTTCGGGGATTCCGTACCGGCGGGCGGCTTCGTAGAGGTCGAGGTCGGCGGCCTTCGGCGGGGTGACGTCGGTCGGGATGTCGTCGGCTTGGAGAGTTCCAGACCGTACGAGCATCTCGTGGAGGGGGACGTCGAGGACACGGGCCCATGCGCGCTGGCTATCGATGGAGGGCCGCACTTCGCCGCGGAAGGCGCGTCCGGTCTGCCCGCGGTCGGTGCCTGCGGCGCGAGCGAGCTCGGAGATTCCTCCGCGGGTGGCGGGGTCGTAGCCGGCAGCAGCGGCTTGCTCTCGTAGCCAGTCGGCGAACTCCTGGAGCTGGTGGTCCATGACGGCGCCTCCTTCGCTGATGTGTGGGCCCACGGTTGATGCTATCGGTCCTGGAGTGCAGGTTTTGTCCGTGTGCTTGCACATCATTGCTGGTCAGTGACCCTGAGGTGGCTTGACCAGGGCATAGCAAGGATGGCGCGCACCGCATCTTTACGCCAGGACCGCACGCCGATTTCTCGCCGTGGCTGTGCACACACCCGTTTCAGCGCTATCGTTGATGTGCGAGCACACGGAATGTGTGTCCACACCCACGCTGTCCTGCGCAAACAGGGAGGTGAACCCCTATGCCCGCAAAGCTCCGCTTCAACACCGCAGCCCTCACGTCCGCTGCGACGAAGGCCAAGCATGTCCGTCCCAACGGGAAGCTCCACCTCGCGGAAATCAGCCGCCACTCCGGTGTCGACCCGGCTGTGCTCAGCCGAGTCACGCGGCACGAAAATGGGCCGGATATCACCACTGTCTTCTACCTGGCAGAGGCCTACCAGCTTCTGATGGAGACCCTCCTCATTGTCGAGGAATCCACCGAGCAGGCCGCGGCATGAGCGCCGCGCGCCAGCAGGCTATCGCCGCGGCCGGCCAGATCCTCGCCGCCGCGCGCGCCGAACGCGATGCACTCTCCCCCGAAGAAGCCGCGAAGGCCGCCTGGTATCCGGGGCACGAACTCGGAACCGTCGAAGCGATACGGGACTTGATCATCGAGCAGCGAGTGAAGGCGGCTGAACGCAAGCTTCCCGCCCTGTCGATGCCGGCCGCCGCATAGCAGCAAGCCCGAGGGCCGGGGCCGCACATGGAGGCCAGTCCACAGCAGCCCCTCCGGCCTGCCCACTACACACTCAGAGACAGGAGGCAGGCCGTGATCACACAGCCTACCCAAACACCCTCCCCCACCGTCTACCGACGGATCCCCGCCCGCTTCCAGGTGCTGGCCGAGGTCGACGACCTGCCGGCGTGGTCGCCGCAGACTCGGCAGCTCATGGCGGACTACCGCCTGCAGGAGGCCCTTCGGGCGCTGATCGCCCGGGTGCCGAACTCGACGGTGACGGACACGGCCATCTCGGCAGACCGCTCCACAGTCGAGCTGTGCGTTCGCACGGTCGACGACCTGAGCGTCTGGTACGACTCGATCCCGAAGGCGACAGCGTCGGCCGCGAGCCGCTGCGAGCGCCGCGTGGACAACCAGCTGTACGCGCTCGGCGGGATGCAGTGGAAGGTGTTCCTGCCAGCGCTCGCCGACCTGCCGGGCGTGCGGGTCACGGTCTCGACCCAAAGCGGCGAGAACGAGGAACTGCCGGACACCCGGCTCGTGCGGCACATGTGCCCGTGGGAAGCCAGGCTGCGGGCGATCCGCATCCGCGAGGCTGCGGTCGCTGCCCTGTCGGCGGTGGCGTCATGAGCACCGTGACGGATCTCCGGACGGTCACCGCTGAGGCCGAGATCGTGGTGGACGGCGAAGAGCTGTGGGTGTCGCCGGGTCAGAACAAGCACGGCCTGTACTGGGCTTTGTCCACGCCGTCCGAGGTCCCCGTCGGGGTTGTGACCCTGTCGCTCGACGGTTCTGCCGGTGCGGCCGTCAGGACGGTCGCCTGGCACGGCAAGTCGGTTCAGGACGCGGCCTGTTGGGTGGTGGCCGCCCTTCGCGGTGAGCTGACCTGCCCGTGCGGCTGTGGCCCAATCCACCAGCACGACGCGAGGACGAAGGAGCAGGCGTGATGGCCGACTTCCCGAGCCCGGTGGCCGGGCGGGCTGCCCGGCTGCTGGCCAAGACGTACGGCGCCCCGCTGGCGCGCTCGGTCGCCGCCCTGCTGGACCGTGAGGGCCTGCTCTCCCACGCAGCGGCCCGGATCAACGCGGCGTTTCCGGTGTGGGTGAGGCGCCGGCAGATCGGCGTCGAGCTGGACGTGACGTCGCTGGCGTCCGCCTTGTTCGTGTCGCTGGCGGCGGAGGCTGCGGAGGACCCGGAGGGCGTCGGCCAGGAGCTGGCGGACCTGTACGCGGCGTCCGGGCCGGAGCGCGACGACCTGCTGCAGAAGCTCCTGGACCGCCTGGGTGGCGCGAACATGCTGCTGGCGAGCGTGGACGCCGAGGATCTCGCGGCGCAGCTGCTGGTTGCCACGGGGAACCACATCCCGCGGCAGCGCAAGGGGGCGGCGTGATGGCGGCGACGGTGATTGCCGTCCTGGCGTTGGCGGTTCTGGTGGCGCTCGGGGCGGTGGCTGAGTCCCGGTCGCGCCAGAGGGTGCGGTCGGTCCGGGCGTCCGAACTGGAGCGGGTCCCGTACGCGACGTTCCACACCGAGGAGGACAGCCGATGACCACCACCGAGCTGCCGGGGCACATGGCCCCGGCCGCCGGGCCCATCGTCACCGAGCCAGGCGTCTACGACCTCCCGGCCGAGGTGTACCACGCCGACCGCACATCGCTGTCCTCGACCGGTGCTCGAAAGCTTCTCAGCGCAACGCCCGCGAAGTTCAAGCACGAGCTCGACTACCCGGAGCCACCGAAGAAGGCGTTCGACATCGGCACCGCCGCTCACCGTCTGGTACTCGGCGACGGGCCCGACCTCGTTCTGGTCGACCACCCGGTGTGGAACACCAAGCTGGCCAAGGCTGAGGTTGCGGAGGCTCGCGAGGCCGGGGCCGTGCCGCTGAAGCGGGACGAATGGGAGCAGGTTCACGCGATGGCCGCCGAGCTGCGCCGTCACCCGCTCGCTGCGGCCCTGTTCGACCCGGACTACGGCAAGCCTGAGCAGTCGCTGTTCTGGACTGACAAGGCCACCGGAGTTCCGTGCCGGGCGCGTCTGGACTGGCTCGACAATGCCCGCGGCGGCCGGCTGCTCTTGCCGGATCTGAAGACGGCGACCGATGCCTCGACGGCGAAGTTCGAGAAGTCCGTCCTCGACTTCCGCTACGACCAGCAGGCCGACTTCTA
The DNA here is from genome assembly GCF_053596495.1 of Kitasatospora sp. NPDC001683. Taxonomy (NCBI): domain Bacteria; kingdom Bacillati; phylum Actinomycetota; class Actinomycetes; order Kitasatosporales; family Streptomycetaceae; genus Kitasatospora; species Kitasatospora sp. NPDC001683. The sequence goes on along the minus strand of NZ_JBSFGK010000006.1, from coordinate 138,848 downwards.
CATGGACGCCGTGCTGCAGCTCGGACTCGCGGACGACGTGAGCTTCGTGTTCGTGGTCCAGGAGAAGCAGCCTCCCTACCTGGTGAATGTCATCGAGCTGGCGACGCCGTGGTTGCTGATGGCTGCCGACCGTAACAAGCGGGCTCGCGAGATCTACGCCGAGTGCACCGCGTCCGGTGTCTGGCCCGGCTACGGGACTGAGGTGTCGATGGCCTCCGCCCCGGACTGGCTGCTGGCCCTGCATGAGCGCGAGTACCGGTCGTGACCGACCCCAAAGACCCTCACGTGAAGGACCGTTCGATGACCGAGATCGCCATCCCCGAGTCCCCCTCCCCCGTGTCGATCGCCCAGCAGCCTGCCACGTACGCGTCGGCCGCGCGATCCATCGCCGACTGGGCGCACGAGGCGGACCTGGCCTACCAGCTCGCCGATCGCCTGTCGAAGACGTCGTTCGTTCCCTCGACGATGCGCGGCAAGGTCGGCGACATTACCGCCTGCCTGCTGGCCGGCAACGAGCTCGGATTGCCGCCCATGGCCGCGCTCAAGTCCATGGATGTCATCCACGGGACCCCGGGGTTGCGGGCCCACGCCATGCGGGCACTCCTGCAGTCCCGCGGCCACGAGATCGAGCTCATCGAGTCGAGTGACACGGTGTGCCGGATGCGCGGTCGCCGCAACGGTGCGGAGGCGTGGCAGGAGGTCGTGTGGACGATCGCCCGGGCCAAGATGGCCGGTTTCGTGGCGAAGAACTCGAACTACACGTCGCAGCCGGCGAACATGCTGGTTGCCCGCGCGACGGGGGAGATCTGCCGCCTGGTCGCCTCGGATGCTCTGCATGGCGTGCCGTACACCGTGGAGGAGCTGCGGGACTCACGGCCGCAGATCACGGCGGTGCAGGCGGGCGCGCCGGTGACGGCGACGGAGATCCTGTCGCGTCGCGGCCCGGCCCCGCAGGAGATCGCGCCCGCTGCGGAGTCCGGGGATGCCACTGGCACAGACGGCCCCGGCGATGTTGAGCCGGTCGACGGTGAGGTGTACGACGAGGCCGCGAAGCTGTGGGACGACATCCTCGACGCCGCCGACGACAAGCACGGATGGTCGGCGGAGAAGACGGAGAGCGAGTTCCTCAAGGGCTCGGTAGGGGTGCCCGCCGCCCTGGCGCCCCTCGACACCCTCCGGGCCTTCCACGCTCACCTGATGGGCGGGGCGGCATGAGCATCGACCACGCCAGGGAGGCCGCCCGGCTGCTGTCGCAGGCCTCCTATCGGACCGGAGGCCAAGCGAACGCCAGCTTCACCGACCCGGGAACCGCCGCGATCCTCGCATCGATGGCCCAGGCGCACGCCACCCTGGCGCATCTTCCGGAGCAGCAAGTCTTCGCACAGGAGCGGATGCAGGCGCTGCTCAAGGTGGTCGTCGAGCATGCAGTGAAGCTGGCGACGCATTGGGAGCCATCGCTGCAGCAGGCCGCCACCGAGTTCATGCGCGACCTCGACGGGGCCGGCATCGAGATTGACCGGCTGGTCGACGAGTGGTCCGAGAGGACGGGGCGCGGGCCGCTCGTGTGCGACATGTTCGGGCAGCGCTACGACCTGTTGAAGCAGTGGATCGACCGGCGCGGGAAGCGTTGGGAGCACACCGGCGGCTGGTCCGACGTGGGTGGCCCGATCATGCGCCGGGATGAGCCGGACGGCGACTCGATGGTCCTGTCTGAGCTGATCCGCGAGTACGGGCCCCTCAACACGGTTGCCGCTCCTCCGAAGTCGCCCGTCGAGATCGAAGTCGACTGCCCGTTCTGACAGCGCGCGGGGCCGAGCCCGTCCGCAGCAGGCTCGGCCCCCTCCGATCGTTTCACCCTCGACATCCCAGGAGACCCCGTGTCTGCCGATCTTCATCTGCAGTCGGCCCTCAGCGAAGCCGACACGTTTCGCCGGGTGGTCGTTGACCACATTGTCACCGGCCTCAGTCATCCCTCCGGAGCCGTCCGCAACCAGGCCCTCGCGCTGGCCACCGAGATGGACGCCGCCGGCCTCAACGTCGACCCCGATGTCAAGGCGTGCGGTCAGAACCAGACCGTCCGCCAGCCGCGTCAGCGCCTGATCGAGCTCGAACCGCAGGAAACCAGCGTTCTCGCCCGGGTCGCCTGGGGTTGGGACATGCCCGCGATCTCCAAGGCGCTCGACATCACCGTCAACGCGGCCCGCACGGTCAACCAGGCCGTCCACCGAAAGCTCGGCGCCAGCAACGCCGCGCACGCCGTCGCTCTCGCCATCGGACTCGGGCTACTGCCGGCCGACGTCGCTACCAATCCCGCCACGAAGCCCGGAGGACACGATGGACCTGTTCGGTAGACAAGCGCGCCAGGAAAACGCCGAGTTGAAGACGCGCGTCCGGCGGCGCACCGAGCAGCGCGACTACCACCACAGCCGCGCCGACCGTGCCCACTACGTCATCAGGCTCATCGCCGGGAAGTTCTCGGACGCCCACGCCCTGTGCTGGGGCGAGAACGCCCGCCTCCACGACATGGTCGCCGGCCACCAGAACCTGCTCACCCGGCACGCCCGGCTCATACGCGGCTGCGCCCGCTACCGGGCCGAGAACCAACAGCTGCGCCGCGAACTGCGCGCCGCGCGCCGCGATTTCGCCGAACGGCAGATCGCCCTCGAAGACCGGCTGAACGCGCTCCAGGCCGCCAACGAGAACCACTACAAGGACTCCGCCGCAGCAGCCGCGCCGATCCCTCCCATCGCCGCGTGACCTTCGCCGCCTGCCTGGCGCTGCTGTGGTGCACCCACACCGGCGTCAGCGCAGTCCAGGCCTACCACCACCTCGTCCAGAAACGGCCCGTGCTCACCCGATACGCGCTCGCCCTGGCCATCCTGGCCGGCACCGCCCTCGCCCTCGTTGTCTTCGCCATCACCGCATGGAGCACCCGAGATGACTGACACCGCGCTCCTCCCGCCCCCGGGAGGCACTCTCACCCACGGTCCGACCGTCATCGGCCTCGACACCAGCCTCACCGCCACCGGCATCGCCTCCTCCCTCGGCTGGTGCGAGACCGTCGGCCACACCGACAAGAAGAGCCCGATCACCAAGCTCCCCCACCCCGAGCGCATCACCGCGATGCGCAAGGTCTCCGCCGCCGTCCTGCTGAACCTCGGACGCCCCGACCTCGTCGTCATGGAAACCCCGGCCCTGTCCCGCACGGGCGGAGGCAGCCACGAGCGCGGCTGGTTGTGGTGGCGGCTGTACGAGTACCTCACGGACTCCGAGATCCCCGTGGCCCTTATGGATCCGCGGCAGCGCATGCTGTACGCCACCGGGAAGGGTGCGGCCACCAAGTCCGCCGTCGTGGACGCCGTGGCCCGCCGATGGCCCGCATGGGCGACCGGCGGGGACGACAACCAGGCCGACGCCGTCGTCCTCATGGCCGCCGGCCGGGACTACCTGGACCACCCGATCACCGTGATGCCGGCCGCGAACCGGGCCGCGTTGGCAAGGGCTGTGTGGCCCGATGGGATTCGTCTCGGGGGTGCGGTCCGATGAGGTGGGAAGCCCTCGGCGCCTGCTGTGACGAGAAGGTCGACGGCGACCTCTTCTACCCGGTCTCCTACACCAGCCCCGCGGGCAGGGACCAGGTCGAGGAAGCCCGCAAGGTCTGCGGTCGCTGCCCCGTCGCCGCCGCCTGCCTGCAGGACGCCCTCGACAGAGAGGGCCAGAAGGACACCAAGAGCCGACACGGGATCTGCGGCGGCCTCACCCCCCGTGAGCGCTACCTCCTCAGCAAGAAGCAGCGAAATCTCGCGCCCGCGGCATGACCGTCCTGGCCTGGGGCGACCGCTCCCACTGGGCCACCCAGGCCAAACCATGCAAGCACTGCGGCGACCTCACCCACCTCCGCGACGAAGACCGCCGCCCCTCCCACAAGGTCTGCGCCGAGCAGGCCCTCACCCTCGACCCGAAGGACGGCCATGGCCGGAGAGACCCTGATCACGATCGTCGGCAATCTCGTCGATGACCCGGAGCTGCGCTTCACCCAGTCCGGTGTTCCGGTCGCGAAGTTCCGCATCGCGTCCACCCCCCGCACCTTCGACCGTCAGAGCAACGAGTGGAAGGACGGCGAAAGCCTCTTCCTCACCTGCAACGTCTGGCGCCAGCCGGCGGAGAACGTCGCCGAGTCGCTGCAGCGCGGCATGCGCGTCATCGTTCAGGGCCGCCTCAACCAGCGGTCGTACGAGAAGGACGGCCAGAAGCGAACCGTCTTCGAGGTCGAGGTCGAGGAGGTCGGCCCGTCCCTGCGGTCGGCGACCGCGAAGGTCACCCGGGCGCACCGTGGGCAGGGCGGGGCGCAGCAGGCGGGGCGAAGCGATGACCCGTGGTCCCAGTCCAAGGCGCCCGTGCAGGCCGGTTGGGGTGCCTCGCAGCAAGAGGCTCCGTTCTAGATCATCTCGGCGCTCAACTACTCCACTGAATTGCGACGTTGAAGGAGCACGGCACCATGGCACGCGGTCACGGACGGGTCCTCACCCGCATCTGGGACGACCCCGACTTCACCGCTCTGCCGGGGGAGATCCAGCGGCTGTACCTGTTCCTCATCAGCCAGCCGAATCTCAACCACGCGGGCCTGCTGCCGCTGACGCTGAAGCGGTGGAGTTCCAGGGCCCACGGTCTGAACCCCGAGGTTCTGCGGCGCCAGCTCGGGGTGCTGGCCGAGCGGAGGTTCGTCGTGGTCGACGAGGACACCGAGGAGCTTCTGGTGCGCTCGTTCGTCCGGAACGACGGGGTATGGAAGCAGCCGCAGGTGATGGGCGCGATGGTGTCGGGCGCTCTGGAGATCTCGTCCCGCCTGCTGCGGGCAGCGCTGCTGGCGGAGGTCGAGCGGATCCCGCTGGACGAGCTGAGCGATGAGCCCGGCCGCAAGGGTCTGTCGCCTCTGCAGGAGGTGTCGCGGCATATCGCGGCGTTGCGGGCGGCGTTCCGCGAGCCGGATCCGAAACCTCCTGCGGCGGCCCTTCCCGAAGGGGGTGGGGAAGGGGTTGCGGAACCCCTTCCGGAAGGGGTGGAGGCAGGCTCAACGCGCGCGCGCGGGCGTTTTCCCCTACCCCTACCCCATTCCCCTTCTCTTCTCGTCGCGGATGTCGTCGACATCCGGTCCGCCCGCTCGGAGCGGCCGGACGTGGAGGAGGCCTGCACTCTGCTCGCGGACCTGATCGCTGCGAACGGCACCAAGCGCCCGAACATCACCAAGCGCTGGCGTGACGCAGCCCGGCTCATGATCGACGCCGACAAGGTCGCCCTCCCCGATGTCCTCGGCGCCATCCGCTGGTCCCAGAACGACGAGTTCTGGCGCAGCAACATCCTCTCGATGCCGAAGCTGCGCCAGAAGTACCCCCAACTCAGGCTCCGCGCCCAAGCCCAGCAGCAACGCCGCCATCCCACCGACTACCAGGCCTACGCAGACCAGGGAGTCTTCTAGTGACCACCGATGCCGACTTCAGCCGGACCGAACCCAACGACCTGACCGCCGAGCAGGCCTTCCTCGGCACCATCACGCTCAGCCGCGACGCTCGCCGTGCCCTGCGGGACACCACCGTCACCGCCGAGGACTTCTACCGGCCCGCACACGCCTCCATGCACCGGGCGATCACGGCGATCGCCGAGACCAGCGACCCCATCGACCCGATCACCATCGTCGCCGCCCTCGACGCCCGCGGCGAACTCGCCAGGTGCGGCGGCCGCGACTACATCAACACCTGCATAGACGCCGCCCAGCACGGGCCCAGCCTCGATTGGCTCAACCACCGTCTCCGGAGCCTGGCCCTGCGCCGCGCCCTGGTCCATGCCGGCACCGAGATCCGTGAACTCGGCTACGCGGCTGAGGGCGAGCCCAGTGAACTCGCCGAGCATGCCGTCACTCGGCTGCGAGAGGTCCGTGACGCCGGCCGGGCCGTCGAGGACTCCCCCGTCCAGGACATCCACGACTTCCTCGCCGGAGACGACCCCGACTACGACTGGACGCTGCCCGGCTACCTGGAGCGCACCGACCGCATCGTGTGGACGGCAGGCGAGGGCGGAGGCAAGTCCTTCCTCCAGCGCCAGCTCGGCGTCACCGCGTCCGCCGGCCTGCTGCCGTTCGGGGACGCCAACCCGCTGGGCCCACAGAAGGTGTTGATCTTGGATTGCGAGAACTCGCACCGGCAGTCCCGGCGGCACTACCGGGGCCTGGTCCAGGTCGCCGAGCACACGGGCGCGCCGGTGGGTCGCGGGCAGCTGCACATCGACCTGCGGCCCGAGGGCGTGGACCTGACCCGCGGGGAAGGCAGGGCGTGGCTGATGCGCCGCGTCGAGGCGGTCATGCCGGACCTGCTGATCGTCGGCCCGATCTACCGGTTGCACAACGGCGATCCGAACTCGGAGGAACTCGCCCGCAAGATCACCGTCGTCCTGGACGACGCCCGCGCCACCGCCGGCTGCGCCCTCTCGATGGAGGCGCACTCCCCGCAGGGCGGGCCGATGGGACCGCGGACGTTGCGCCCCGTCGGCAGCTCCCTGTGGCTGCGCTGGCCCGAATTCGGGCTCGGCCTGCGTCCCGTTGAGGACGCACGCTCCGCGCAGGACGACCGCGCCCGGCGGGTGCTGCCCTGGCGCGGTGCCCGCGACGAACGCCAGTGGCCCCGGTTCATCTGCCAGGGCCACGAAGGCTCCTGGCCGTGGCGCACCTACAAGCCCGTCGACGCCGACCCGTTCACCGGCCACTCCCCCACTGGAGCGCTCTCATGACCCTGACCGAGCACTGCCCTGCTTGCCTGTCCCGCGCCCGGATCGTCGCCCAGCAGGACGACGGCACCCACACGCACATGACGTGGGCCTGCTCCCGCTGCTTCCGACAGTGGGACACCGAGTACCTCACCGCGGCGTACGCGGACGACGGGTTCGACGAGCTTCGTGACTGTTGACCCGTCGGCCGGACGGTCATGACGTTCCCGATCTGATGCACCGGTTGGCGGCCTTGCATTGCCGAAAGGCGCTCAGGGGCCGCCAGGAGCGCCGCACGGCTCGCTTGAGCCCATCACTCCAGCCCTGCCCCACGGGCCACTTCTCACCCCCTTCTCGCCCCGATTTGAGGCCATCATGGCGAACAGTGCCACTGCGGTTCCGAAACCGGCGACTCATTCGCCGACTCCCCCACCCTCCCGGGCACGCCTTGAGCGGCTCCTCGAAGCCGTCGAGCGGCGCCGTCTCACCCCGGTCGAGGTTGCCGACCTCCGCCGGGGCGTCGAGCACCTGACGGTCTGCCTGGCGGGCGCCGGGGCGCAGCTGCGCCAATCGATCCTCGATGCCGAGCGGGTCGAGGAGGAGCACGCCGCGGAGCTGCGGGTTCTTCGGACTCCTGGCCTCGGGGTGGAGTGCCGGCGGTGCGGGGCCGCGGTCGGTGTGTGGTGTCGGCCGGTGGATGGCGAGGTGGCGCGGACGCTGCATGTGGCGCGCCTGGTGGACGCGGGGGTGCTGTCGTGATCGGGCCGTCGAGGATTCTGGTGACCGGTTCGCGCGCCTGGTCGGATCGTGCGGCGGTGGAGCACGCGCTTGGCGTTGCGTTCGGGCTGTTCCGGCCGATCGTGATCGTGCACGGGGCTTGCCCGACGGGCGCGGATGCGATGGCGGCCGCGTGGGCGCAGCGGGCTGGGGTGGAGGTGGAGGCGTGGCCGGCTGATTGGGCTCGGTGTGGCCGGGCTGCTGGCCCGTTGCGGAATGCGGCGATGGTGGCCGCGGGTGCGCGGTTCTGTCTGGCGTTCGTGCTGCCGGGGTCGCGCGGGACGCTCGACTGTATCCGGCGGGCGGAGGCGGCGGGCATTCCGGTGCGGCGGTTCGAGGCGGAGCTGTGAGCGGGCCCGGGCAGCACGAACGGCCGCTCGGCGCGGTGGGCCGGCGGCTGGCGGAGCAGCGTGGACTACTGGGTGGCTTCGGCGGCCTTGCGGGCGGCTTCGACTTCGCGGCCGACGGTGGGTGCGCGGCGGCGGTTGTCGACGCCGATCGCGGTGGCGAGCTTGCGGAAGTACTCGGGGGTGAGTCCGGTGAGGGCGGCGAGTTCCTGGTTACTGGCGCCGGCGCGGATGGCTTCTTCGGCTTGCTGCCGCATCTTGGGCTTGAGGTCGCGTTCGGCTTCGTAGGCGCGCTTGTAGCTGGCGAAGGTCTTGGCGGTCGCGGGGTCGGGTTCGTAGCTGGTCATGCCTGTCATGGTCTCACGCGGGTTGGCCATCGGGAAGGCCACCGTGTTGGTCTCACGAAAGATCTTGAAGGCCAACGCGTTGGCCTCTTGCATGGCCAACGTGTTGGCCTCATACTGGAGTCATCAGGGCAGCACCAAGCAGCCCAACCCATATCGGGGAGCGCCAAGATGACCGCCAAGGCCCGCAAGCTCATCCGCCGCACCATCACAGCGATCCGCATTGCCGCCGAGATCACCGTCGACGCGGCGTTCGCGATCCTCAACGGCCAGCTGAACGGCCTCATCCGCACCGGCGACATGCTCGACCGACTCGGCATCCAGCTCCCCGACGGACAGTCGTCCTGGTACGGCCGGCACGTCGCCAAGGCCTACCGCGCCGCCCACGACGGACAGGACGCGCCGAAGGCCTGGGTCCGACACCGCACGACCGGCCGGTGGATCCACGTCTTCGTCTACGCGGCCAACGACCCCGCGCTGCTCACCGGCCTGCGCACCTACAAGGCCACCGCCGACCTGATCTCGCAGGCCTCGTTCACGGAGGCCGCGTAGACCAACTTCGCCGCCACCCACGCCACCAGCCCGCGCACCACCCTCGCATCGGAGACCCCCGTGACCCCCAGCCTCGCCCTCGCCGCGACCGTCACCGGAACATTGGTCACCCTCGCCCCCATCGACCCGGCCGCCGTCCGCGAAGCCCACAGGCTGATCGACCCCGACGCGCCGATGTGGATGGATCCGGAAATCGCCGACCTGCTCGCCCAGATCGATGAGCTCGCGCAGCCCGCTCGCATCGACCGGAGCTGGCTGGAGGACAAGCTGCTCGTCGCCTATGGCGTTCCCGCCCGCGATCGGCTCGCCGAGGCCCGTGACCTCGCCGGTGAGCTCGCCCAGACTGCCCGCGAGATCCTCGGGCACAGTGCGAAGGTCACCGTACTCGGACCTGAGGTCTTCATCGCCTACCCGTCGACCACCGCCGGTGGCAGCGGCCACGCCATGGCCGCCCTGTGGGACGAGGGCGTCCGGCGGCTTGGCCTCCCCTCGGCCGTGGTGACCGTCGAGGACGGCGACCGGTACGGCGTCGGCCTGTGCGGTGAGATCACGGTGACGCTGTGCGCGACCGGTTGGGCCGTCCCCGCCTGACCGCTTCCGCACTCGATGCGCCTAACCCTCATGACTGGCTCGGCGGCCGTGACCACACCGGCCGCCAAACCCACCAACCATCCACCCAGAAGCTCTGCCCTTGGAGGACTGACGTGACCACCCAGACCATCACCGTCGCCGACCTCGCCGCCGAACTCGGCGTCACCGTCCGCGAGATCGGCGGCCGCGTCAGCGTCCTGTGCCGCGAGCTCGGCCCGCAGCAGGTCGTGCACACCGCCGTGGCCAGCAACGCGAAGTGCGTGCTGCACGGCAGTGCCGCGGACCTGATCCGCCTCGACCTCGCCCCGGCCGTCTGATGTGTGTTGACCGTGCGATTGCCGAGCCGTCGGCGTGCCGGCACTGCGGGATCCCCGAGCGGGAGCACTACCAGCAGTGGAGCAGCGAGGCCGGCTGGCATCAGTGGGAGCCGCCGACCGACGCGCAGATCCTCGGCCGCATGAGGACTCGCCGCGCCGCGCGTGGCTGACCCCGTACTGGCTCGGCGGCCATGTCCACCCCGGCCACCGGGCCCACCAACCACCCGTCCGCGCACCTACCGCAGGAGGGACGCCTACATGACCCCCGCCCAGATCCTCGCCGCCGCGATCGTCTACGTCTGCACCCCCGGCCCGCACGACGGCTGGGACCACGACATCCAGGAGCTGCTGGACAAGCGGGACGAGGCCGCCGCCGCCGAGGAGGCCACCGAGTGGGGGAGCCGCGAGCACCGGGAGGCCGCTGTTGCCCGGATCGGCGCGGAGTGTCTCCTCGCCCGGGCCTTGGACGTGCCGGCCCGGGAGTCCGAGCCCATCGACTACGACCCCTGGTTCATGGACCTGTTCGCCAAGCTCACCGCCTAGGGAGAACCCGATGAACACCCAGCCCTCCACCGACATCACCCGCTCCCGGCACGAAATCTTCCTCCGCCAGACCATCGCGCACGGCGTCGGTGTTGTTCGCGGTCCGCGCGGAACGACCGGTGCCCACGCCGACGCGTCCGTCAACGCCTGGTGGGCGCACCGCCTGCTCAACGCGCTCGCCAACGTCATGCCCGAGGAGACCCTCGCCGCGTTGCTTGACGACATCAGCGAGGAGTTGGAGATGGGCGACGCGCACGAGGCGGCGTACTTCGACGCGGTTGCCCTCGGGATCGACGTGGACGCGTTGACCGTGCACGTCGAGGCCAAGTTCACCACCCAACCCGCCGCCTGAGGAGACCACCAATGCGAACCGTCCGAGAGCAGTTGCTCGCCGTCATCACTGACAAGAACGCGCGTTTCTGCCCCGAGCAGGCCGCTGCCTTCCTCGACGCCTACCGGGCCGAGGTGCTGAAAGAGGCCGCCGCTCAGCAGCAAGCCGCCGCGAACCGCCTCCCCGAACACCTCACCGCCGCCCGCCCACTGATCCGCACCGTCGCCGATCTGATCGACCCGGCCGCCTTGGCCTGGTTCACCCCGGCCCGCATCCGCGACGCCGCCGCGGACCTGCTCGCCACCAAGGAGACCTCCCGATGAACTTGACCGCCGAGCAGTGGGACGAGCGGGAGCGCCGTCTCGACGCTGACATCGCCGATGCGCGCAGGGCTCTCAACCTCGCCCGCGACCACTTCGACCGCTTGTGCGAGGAGCTCCGCGAGATGCGCTACCAGCGCCGCCAGCAGCTTGCCACTGCCGAGGAGACCACCCGATGAGCCCGGCCCGCGTCCAGCGCCGCCGTACCGCCGGCTGGCGCGCCCCCGAAGGTGCCATCTACGTCGGCCCCGGCAGCCGCTGGGCCAACCCCTGGAGCTGGCGCACCCGCCACGCCCTCGCCCGCGTCCCCGCCCTCGATGGCTCCGAGTGGGAGTTGGAGACCCGCATCAGCTCCGCCGGCCGCACTCACCCGTACTTGCACCCCGACGGCCGGGTCACCCCTCACGCCATCCGGTACCTCACCCGGCAGGAGAGCGTCGACTTGTACCGGGCCGCGCTGACCGCTCCGACCAGCAGCGTCCGCCTGTGGCAGCACTGCAGTCCCCACCTCACCGTCGTCGACGCCCGCCGCGAGTTGGCCGGCCGCGACCTCGTCTGCCGGTGCGCGCTCGGCCAGCCCTGCCATGCCGACGTCCTGCTGCAGCTCGCCAACCAGCCCGAGGAGATGGCCCGATGACCGACCTCACCACCGCACTTGCCGCCTGGGAGCAGGCCTCGGCCCACGCCGCCGGCAGCCACGGCACCCTCAGCCACGAGATCACCGTCCGGGACCTCACCGCCGGTCAGGCCGCCACGTACCTGATCACCCCCGGGCAGGCCGCCGACCTCGCACACCGCCTCACCGCCACCGAGGAGACCACCCGATGAGCACCTTGACCGCCGAGGCCTGGAACGAGCGCTACCCGGTCGGCACCCCGGTGACCGCCTACCCCGGCCTTCGGCCCGAGCACCCCGCCTTCGCCGAGTTCAGGTCCAAGCGCCTGGAGACCCGCACCCGTTCCGCCGCCTGGAACCTCGGCCACGGCGAGCCGGTCGTCCTGGTCGACGACTACGCCGGCGGCATCTCCCTCGAACACATCGACCTCCGCACCGAGGAAGCCCCGATGAGCCAGCCCCAGCCCGTGGCCGAGTGCGCCAACTGCAACGGCTACGACAGCTCGACCTGCCTGAATTGCCGGGGCACCGGCGAACAGGCCGCCGGCACCCCGGTCCTCGACCTCGACGCCATCCAGGCCCGGCTCAACGCTGCCACCCCCGGGCCGTGGTATGCCGACGGGTCAGAGATCTACGCCGGTGACCCCGACATGCACACCCTGCACGCCCCTTGGGTCGGCGAGACCTGCAACGTCGACCTCCCCGACCATGGCGAGGGCAACGCCACCTTCGTCGCCGCCGCCCGAACCGACGTCGAGCAGTTCCTCGCCCGGGTCCGGCAGCTGGAGGCCGAGCTCCGCCGCGAGCGCGCCGCCCACAGCAGCACCATCGACGAGCGCGACCGGGCCACCGACTGCGCCGACCGCCTGGCCGCCATCGTCGCCCCCATCGACGTCCGCGGCGAGCACTCGATCGGCAACTGCCCCTGGGAGGCGGCCCTGCACTACGCCGCCGAACAGGCCATGACGCCTCGCGAGCGCGCCAACGCCCACTGCCGGGCCCTCCTCGCGGCCGGCGACGCCGAGGGTGCCGTCGCCTACGCCGAGGCGTACGAGGCCAGCGAGGCGTACGAGGTCACCCACCCGCGCCTGTAGCCCCGCCACCTGACGGCCCCGTGCGCGGCCAGGACCGGACCACCACCGGCCGCGCACGGCCCCAGGCACCCCGAGTGCCACCCGACAGCCCACAGGCCCCCAGACGGGCCGCCACGTCACACGACCACGGAGACCCGCATGGCCAGCCACCCCGACGCCGCCGAACTCATCGCCGCTGAGGTCGCATTCCGCGCCGCCGTCGACCGCGTTCAGCGCACCCCACTGCCCGTCCGCGACACCGCCGACGAGCTGATCACCCCGAGCCTCGACGACATGGCCGCCAACCCCGGCGCGTCCCAGACGCTCTACCGCGTCACCTACCAGCGCGTCGGCCGCCGAGGAGGCCGCGACGGCTCGCAGCCGCCCGCGCCGCTCACCACCTGGGCCGTCAGCCCGGACCACCTCGCCCGGCTCATCGCCAGCGACGTCAGCCCGTACCTGCTCTCCGACGACATCGACATCACCGTCGACCTCGACGCGGGCCGCGGCCGGATCCTCGCCGGTTTTAACAACGGCGGCAGCTTCACCACCGAGGCGCTGACCACCGCTGGCGGTGCCCGGTGACCGGCACCCCGCCGCCCCTCACCACCTCGTACGAGCAGATCCTCCGCGCCATGCTCGCCGAGCCCTGGACCGGATTCAGCCGCGACGACGTGGCCGCCCTCCTCGGCGAGATCGGCCGGCTCCGCATCGCCGCCCAGGCCGCCGCCACCCTCCTCCGCTCCACCGCCGACAAGACCACCACCGGGCGCCCCCTCGATCTCGACACCCTCCGGCACGCCGCCACCGCCCTCGACGACATCACGACCAACTGAGGACCCGCCATGACTCTCACCGTCACCGATTTCTTCTGTGGGGCCGGCGGCTCCAGCCAGGGCATGCACAACATCCCCGGCCTCCAGGTCGCCACCGCCGCCAACCACTGGGACCTCGCCGTCCGCACCCACCAGGAGAACTTCCCCGACGTCCGCCACGACTGCGCCGACATCAGCCAGATCGACTTCCGCCGCTACCCCCGCACCGACCTCCTCTGGGCCAGCCCCGAGTGCACCAACCACTCCGTCGCCAAGGGCGTCAAGCGCGGCGCCGACCGCCAGCCCGACCTGTTCGGCGAAGTCCTCCCCGAGGAAGCCGCCGTCCGCTCCCGCGCCACCATGTGGGACGTCCCGCGCTACCTCGAAGCGATGTCGCTGCGCGGCCGGCCCGTCCTCGGCGGCGCCGTCGAGAACGTCGTCGACGCCCGCAACTGGGCCCTCTTCGACGCCTGGTGCATGGCCATCCGCGCCCTCGGCTACGACATGCGGATCGTCTACCTCAACTCCATGCACGCCCGGCCCCGCTTCGGTACGCCACTCGCACCCCAGTCCCGCGACCGCATGTACGTCCTGTACTGGCTCAAGGGCAACCGGGCCCCGCAGATCGAGAAGTGGACCCGGCCCGACGCGCACTGCCCCAACCATGGCCGCGTGCAGGCCGTCCAGTCGTGGAAGAACCCCGACCGCGAATGGGGCCGCTACCGCGCCCAGTACGTCTACCGCTGCCCCATCCCCGGCTGCTGGACCGTCGTCGAACCGTGGGCCCTCCCCGCGGCCGCCGCGATCGACTGGACCCAGCCCGGCCAGCGCATCGGCGACCGCACCAAGCCCCTCGCCGCCAAGACCCTCGCCCGCATCCGGGCCGGCCTCGCCAAGTACGCCCGCCCGCTCGCCGTCCCCGTCGAGGGCCGCGACGGGAAGTCCGCGGCCCCGGCCGACGACCCGCTCCGCACGATGACCACCCGCAACGAGACCGGCGTCGCCTGGTTCGAGCCGTTCCTCGCCGAGCTCCGCGGCGGCGGCTCCGACCATCGGCCCGCCTCCGACCCGCTCGCCACCGTGTGCGCCTCCGGCAACCACCACGGCCTGGTCGCGCCGCCCATGCTCGTCCCCGCCGGCGGCACCTGGAACGAGGAGGCCCGCCCCATCGACGAGCCCTTCCGTGCCCGCACCACCCGGGAGACGGAGGCCCTGCTCGTGCCGTACTACGGCAACGGCACCGCCCGCCCGACCGGGCAGCCCACGCCGACCGTGACGAGCGTCGACCGGCACGCCCTCGTCACGACGGAACCCGCTGTCGAGGAGTGCTTGTTCCGGATGCTCAGCCCGACCGAGATCGGCGCCGCCATGGCCTTCGGCACCGACTACACCGTGCTCGGCAACAAGCGCGAGCAGGTCCGCCAGTACGGCAACGCCGTCACGCCGCCCGCCGCCGAGGTGCTGATGTCCGCCCTGGTCGAGGCCATCACCGGCGAAGACCTCCAGGCGGCCGCGTGAGCTTCTACATGATCCCGATCGTCCACTGCGACGCGCCTGGCTGTGAGAAGCCCGAGATCCACCACCACGCGGCGAGGACCGTCGCCGAGGTCCGTGCCTGGCGCAAGGCCGACGGCTGGCACCAGCGCCCCGGCGGCCGGGACATCTGCCCCGACTGCTGGGCAGCCGGCCACCGCTGACCCGCCGACGCCGCCCGTGACCGCGGGCGGCCAACCCGACCGAGGACCCGATGACCGACATCACCACCGAGCAGGCCGAGACCTACATCACTGCCGTCGAGGACCGCCTTACCTCCGCCGGCCTCCGCCCCGGCGACTGGGAGATTCACGAGCACGACGAGTACGACGACACCGGCGACACCATCCCCTCCGCCGTCCTCACCTGGCCCGCCGAACACCCGCTCATCAACACCGACCACCACCCCCACGGCCTGCTCGTCGCCTGGGCGCCCGCCAGGGGCTGGGTCCACGCCTCCCTCCGCCCGAACGGCAGCAACGAGGAGCTCCGGAACTTCGCCACCGACCAGGCCAGCCCGGACGAGGTCACCGTCGGCATCCTCACCGCCGCCCTCGGCCTCCCCGCCGACGCCGACCAGCAGGCCATCACCGCGGCCGTCATCACCGCCTCCCACGGCGTCAAGCACGGCAACCCCACCTACCAGACCTGCACCTGCCCCAAGCACCCCTGCGGCGGCGTCGGCTGGGACGCGATCAACCCGACCTGCCCCGACCACGGCCACAAGTCCCCCTGCCTCCTGTGGCACTGGGCCGCCGCCTGCCCCGCCAACTGACCCCGCCCCGGCCTGCCGCCGCCCGGCGGCAGGCCCCAACCGAGGAGCACGCCGTGACCGACCACGCCATCCGCCCCGGCCAGGTCTACACCGACTGCGACCCCCGCGGCGGAGCCACCATCCGCATCACCGACTACACCCCCGGCAGCAACCGAGCCGACGTCGTCGACGCCACCACCGGCAAGCGCCCCCGCCAGATCCTCGTCCGCTCCCTCCATGACAGCGCCACTACCCGAGACGGCAAGCCCCGCCGTACCGGCTACCGACTCGTCCGCGACGCCAAGTGACCGTCTCCCCTTGGCTGGTCCTGGCCGGCGCCCTCTACGGCGCCGGCCTCGGGGCAGCACTCCTCGCGCTCCACCCCCGCCGCCGAAACCAACCAGAACGGAACGGAGACCCCCATTGACCGCCGCCGACTCCGCCCTCGACGCCATCACCGCAATCGACACCCACACCATCCGAGCCGAGCTCGCCAACCTCCGCGCCATCCGCGAGTGGGCCCTCCGCCAGCTCAACCTCGACTACCAGCCCGGCGACCGCGTCGTCATCACCAGCAACGAGCCATCGGAAAGCGGCGGCGGATGGGCGCACTACAGCGAGGCCCTCGCTCCCGGACAGACCGGCATCGCTGGAGAGATCACCTACAACCAGTACCGCGGCAGGTGGTCGGTGCTGGTCGGCATGGACCACGCCTGGGCCACCAGCGAGCAATACGACGGCACCGTCACCCGCTACTGGAGCGGTCCGGCGGCCGAAACGCCTGATGGATATGAACCGCCGAGCAGGTACGACCAGGAGCACCACCCCGACGGCCGGGTGAAGCACTTCGCGATGGACGTCACCTGGGTCCGGAAGGCAACCAACTGCGGGGAAGACCAGTGACCGCCTGGACCGTCCTCGCCACCTGCGGACCCGCCGCCCTCATCGGCCTCTGGTGGCTCCACCGAATCAGCCACCACCCCACCAGCGCCCACGTCCGCATCTACGTGCCGCCGCCCATCACCGACCACTACGTCGACCAGCAGATCGCCGGGCTGGAAGCCCAGTTGGAGCGTCAGCCGTGACCTCCGAGCACACCCCGCGCCCGGGCCGCACCTGGGACACCACCGTCGCCCGCGTCGAGACCGTCGCCCCCGACGACGCACCCGACCCCCGCCCGAACCGCGCCACCCGCCGAGCCCTCAAGCGCCAGCAGCGAAAGGCCAGCCGATGACCCCCACCGCCGACCAACTCGACCACCTCATCGGCCACACCGCCAACCGCGCCCTCACCCCCGACGAGCACGCCCTCCTCCGCGACGGCATCCGGGCACTCCGAGCCATCCTCGCCGGATCTCTCGAAGCAACGCTCAGCGCCACCCTCGGCCGACCGTCGCTCGGCACCTACCACCAGCAGGTCGTAAAGCAGCTCGCCACCGCCGAAGACGAACTCGGCCAGTGGCGCCGGCAGGGCCGCCGCACCGAGCGGTACCGCGCCGCCTGGCAGAACGCGCGCCGCCGGGCCCGGCAGCAGCACGCCATCGTCGAGCGGTACCGGGCCGAGCACCTCGCCACACTGACCACCTGCGCCGGGCAGGCCGAGGCCCGCATCGCCGCCGTCCGGGAACTCCACCAGCCCGACGGCCGGCAGCTCGGCACCCGCAACGACGGCGCCTACGGCCTCGTCGACCCGGCCTGCGCGGCCTGCGGAGCCGAGGGCATGGCCACCCCGTGGCCCTGCCCCACCATCCGTGCCCTCGACGGTGTCACCACCGATACGGCAGGGAACGTCACCCCGCTGCAGTTCCGCCAGGTTGGGGCGCCCCCGACCCAACTGCCCGCGGCGTCGATCCCCCAACTCGCCGACCTGTACGCCACCATCACAGCCCAGGCGCGGGTTGAGGCCGCCACGCGGGAGGCTGGGATCAGCGCGGCCCTCACGGATGCTGGCTTCACCGTCGTGCGAACCCAGCCCGTCGAGCAGATCGCCGCTGAGCCCGCCACTCTCGGCCAGCTCCACAAGCGGCTAACCAGCACCCTGCCCTCGCAGCTCGGCAGACACCCCGGGCAGATCGGCAACCTCACGGGGATCCCTGCCATCGCGGACAGCACCCTGCCGACCGGGGAGATCCACCTCCGGCCCCACCCGAAGCCCGCGCCGTGACCTGCCCCGACGACGAGTGGGACGGCTGGAACGAGGCGGCCCTGTTCGACGACCTCGACCCCGACGAATGGGACTCCCTCCCGCCGCCCCGCCCCATCCGCGACGTGATCCGCGACCTCGCCGACTACCAGCCCCGGAGAGCCGCATGACCGACGAGCAAGCCGAGAACCTGCTCTGCCACCTCTACCAGGTCTTCTACGGAGACCTGGACATGTGCGGCTGCTACATGCCCCAGGCCGCGGTCACGCTCGTCTACGAACTCCTGCGGATCACCCCGTACTACGAGGACCGGCGGTGGAAGCAGGCCGAGGCACTCGCAGGCGGTGCTGGCTCCTTCCAGCTCCTCATCAGCATGCTGACCAACGCCGACCTGATGGTGCACAGCAGCAGCCTCGGCGGCTCATCGGCGACAGACCGGGGCCGCTGGGTGGTCTGGGCGGTCGAGCAACTCGGCGGTCCGAGCGGTCTCGGCGACCGTTTGGACGAGGTCGGCTACCCGCATGACGCGGACGAACAGTGCACGGACGCCTGTTGGAGGGTAAGCGAATGAGCGGGGACCTGGTGGACTGGCTGCGGGCCGAGTTGGACCGCGTCGAGCAGACCGCCCAGGCGGCCGCGGCGCCGGACGGTCCGACGTGGACCCATAACCCGGGCGACCACTGGCTGATCTCTGGGGAGAGCGGCCACCCACTGGTGTACGACGAGGGCACGCCGACAGGCGAGCAGGCCCGGCACATCGCCCTGTGGGACCCGGCGAAGGTTCTGCGCCGAGTAGCCACCGACCGGCAGATCATCGACGAGCACCAATCCATCCCAGGCGCAGGGCTCGACGGCACGCGCTGCGTCGCGATGGACGCCTGCACCAGCTGCGGCACCTACGACGAGTACGGAGTGCCGTGGCCGTGCCGAACGATCCGGTCGCTCGCGGAGGGCTACGGCTGGACGGAGGCCAGCGGTGAGTAGATCTTCCTGCTGGCGATGCCTCTGGTATAACCACCCAGGCCTGACCTGCAACGAAGCCATAGCCGTAACCCGGGCATGCCTCGATTCGGACGACCCCGCCGAATTCCTCGCTGCCCGGTTCCGGGCGGCTGGCTTCGCCACAATAATCACCGAACCCGCCCAGGTGATCGCCGCCGAACCGGAGACCCTCCGGCGCCTTCGCGAGCACCTATTCGGACCGGTCGACCTGCTCGGCCTGGACTCCAACCAGATCACCACCTACCTCGGCATACCACTGCAACCCGCTTGCCTCGCCCGCCCAGGCGACGTTCACCTCCGCCCCAGAGACGCGTCGTGACCATCCGCTAGCCGCCCACCCAGCACAGCGCACCAGGAGACCGTGATGCTTCCCGCCCCGATCGTCGACCGCCGCCGACCGGAACGCCAGCAAAGAGGGCTGCCGAGTTCAGCCGCCGTCGTGCCGAGCGCCGAGACTCCCCACAGCCGCTTGCCATTCCTCAGCATTGGAGACACCGAGCGCCCGTCGCGCTTGTAGCAGTCGCTGTTGGATTCGGCCCGGCGTGACGCCGTACACCTCGGCTACTTCCTGGAGTGGCCACCCGTCCTCATAGACGAGCTCCGCTGTGGCGCGGACCGTGAACGGCAGCGCGTCTAAGCGCTGTGCAACCTCCGTGCGGCTGAGCGCGGTGGACTCGGCACAGGTGTGCTGCTCGGGGTTGTCCTCCATGGCCGGAGAACTACCCCACCGTCGGCCCGGCCACTCACTACTTCGCCGCCGGCAAGCCGGACACTTGCGCGACTGATGCTGTCAGCCGCCGCATGCCGCTGAACCGCGCGCCAGACTTCGGCGCGTCCGGATCGCCGGGCTCTCCATGGGGCGCGAAATGCCTGAGCTACTGGTCGGGCGTTCTTTCGTGCTCGACGGGCTGGTCGTCGCCGCGGAGGTTGGCGAGGGCGTCGGCGATGAGCCAGGCGAGGGGTTCGGCGTCGTTGATGGGGATGTGGCCGACGATCTCCCCGTTGATGATCCACTTGAGGAAGACGCCGGCGCGGGTCTTCGCGGACTGTGAGAGGCCGGCGTAGACCCAGCCGACCTCGCCGCGGGCTTCGGTTTCCAGGTTGAGTGGGACGAGTTTGGAGCGGTGGGCGCCGCCGCGGGCGCTGAGGCTGGCTTGCTGGTCGGGGACGTCGCAGTGGGCGGGGTCGCACCAGGTGGGGTGGAGGGTCGTGCTCATGCATCCCAGGCTAGTCGAATGCATGTTCGAGCTGCGCGGTCGGGATCAGTCCTGCCGGAACCCTTGACTCCGGAAGATCGCGGGCAGATCCTGGCCACCCCCACCAGGGAGGAGCCCACGTGAACCACGTCCAGGTGATCAGAACCGGCGACCTGCCGCCCTGCCCCCGCTGCGACCGGCCCGTCCTCCTTGTCGCCCGCATCCCCCTCGGCGGCGACGTCGACCTCCACCTGTGCCGACACTGCGACACCGGCCCTACTGCTGGCGGCAGGCTCGTCGCAATCCTGGGTCTCCCGGACGGCGAGCGTCCGCTCGACTTGTTTCGCGAGTTCACGGCTGCGTGGATGTACGAGGGCCTGGCCGCGCAGGGATGGCATCAGGTGCCACCGGCGGAGGGTCAGGGGCCCGATGTGGACAGTCCCCGTCAGCCGTAGGCGGCCTACTACGACGCGAGCTGGTCACCCCTTTCCGGCTTTCCCCCCGCCGGAGCGCCGTCGGCCGGTTCCGTCGGTGGAATGTTTCGCAGACGCGGGCTTCGTCGCCCGCTTGGTCAGACGGCCCGCACGGGTCTTCGGGTGTTCCTGCTCGGCTCGGGCGATGGCCTGCTGCAGGAGCGCGGTCAGGTCAACCACCGGGGCCGTCTCCAGGACCCGCGCGTCGGGTGCCTGCGGGGCCGGCAAGCCCGCGGTCTTGGCTTCCACTACCTTGATCAGCGCCGTCGTGTATTCGTCCTCCTCGGCCGCCGGGTCGAAATCCGCAGAATAGGCGTCCATGAGCTGTCTGGCCAGAGCGATCTCCTGCGGGCGCAACTCGGGAGTCTCCGGGGCCAGGCCCTCGGTCGGCCTCACTTCGTCCGGCCAGAGCAGGGTCGTCATGACCAGGACGTCGCCGCGGACCCGAATAGCGACGAGCGAGTCCCTCGTCCGGATTGCTGTGCGGGCGATCGCGACCTGTCCGGATTCCTCCAGCGCGGCCCGAAGTAGGGCATAGGGCCGACTGGCGCCGGGCCCGGCCGCGGTGAGGTAGTACGACTGGTGGTAGTGGATAGGGTCGACCCGCTCGGCCGGCATGAACCCGAGCACGCGGATCTCGCGACTGTCGGCCATCGGCAGGGCTTCGAGGTCCTGCTTGGAGAGGACGAGGGTCTGGCCGGTCGGCAGGTCGTAGCCGCGAGCTATCTCGGCTTCGGGGATCTCGATCCCTTCAGCCTCGCAGACCTTGCGGCGGCGGACCCTGGCAGCGTCCTTGGCGTGGACTTCATGGAGCGGGACTCGGTGCTCGCTGGTGGCGGCCACGATTCCGACCGGGATGGTGACCAGGCTGAATGTCAGCACCTTCTTGGCGATCACGGCGGGCACGGTGCCTCCAGACGCTTGCCCCCACCGGCTCCCCTACCTAGTCCAGCGGCCCGTGGCGCTGATCGCATCCTGGTGCTGCATGCCACGCTGTGCCCATGGATCCCGTCAACGTCGGCAGCAACGGCCCTGGGCCGTGCCGGGACTGCGGCCAGCACTGGCCCGGCCTGTGGCCCCGCGGCCGCTGCCGGCCCTGTTGGGAAGCCCAGCTCGAACTGCGCCGCCAACGTGCGGCCTCCGGCCCGACCGCTCTGTACCGCTGCTACGACGAAGACGGCTGGTTGCTGTACATCGGCACCAGCCTGGATCCAAAACGCCGGTTCCGGGAGCACGCGAAGTGGTTCGGCTGGTGGCCTGCGGTCGCCCAGATCGAGGTCGAGTGGCTGCCCTGCGGTCTACCTGAGTCGAAGCGCACCGAGTACGCGGCGATCCACCGGGAGCAGCCGGCCTGCAACGTCTCGCCGGGCGTTGTGGTGGAGGAGTGCCGGCCGCCGATGGAGGGCGGCACGTGGCCCGACCGCGGGGCGCAGCTGCGGGAGTGGCGGCGGTGGTTCGCGGTGTGGCGGGACTGCCAGCTGCAGCCGGTGGAACAGGCTGCCAGGGATTCCGCTGCGCAGCATCTGGACTCCGTCATTCCGGTGGCGTAGGTTCCTCGCCAGTAGGGGGGTCAACCCGGGCATCCAACCCCGCCCGGCCCCCGTCGGCGGTCGCGCCTGGCCGCCGACACCGCTGCGCCCTGCCGCTTCCCAAGTGCGGCAGGGCGCAGCGTCATTTCGGCTCAGCGGCGCACTGCCAGAACGAGATGCCCGGTGGACCAGCAAAGGCCGCCCTGGGCTACGCAGCCGCGCCCACCAGCTGGCGGATTGCCGAGCTTCAGCCAGCGGCAAGGACGCGTCCGGCTCGGTGGAGAAAGTCTGCGACCTCAGATTCGGTGCGCCAAGCATCGAGTGCAGTGGTGAGGGTGCGCAGGTAGCCGCGGCTGCGGGTGGAGTGGACGCTGCTGAGGATGGTGAGGGCGCGCTCGCCGGCTTCAAGGCCGGGTTCGAGGTTTCGCTGTTGGAGGTGGGCGGTGGCGATGACGGTCTGGCGGATGCCGACGGCGCGGCTGAAGACGCCTTCTGGCATGGCGGCGGCCTGCTGGTCCCAGCGCAGGACGTCGTCGGGGCGGTTGAGGTCGCGGTAGATCTCTGCGGCGTCGGCGGCGACGCGGGCGCGGGTGAGGTAGGCGAGCCAGTCGGGGTCGCGCGGGTCGGTGTCGGCGGCGTCGACCAGTTGTTCGCAGCGGATGAGGGCTGCGGCTGCGGCGGGTGCGTCGCCGGCGCGGCCGTGGGCGCGGGCTTCGGCGAGTTTGGCGAAGGCGAGCACCCTCGCGGGGGCGTCGTGCTTGGCGCGCTCGTACGCCCCTTCGGCCATGTCGACGGCCTCGCTCGTGAAGCCGCGCAGGTAGGTGTGCAGGCTCATGGTCGCGAGTACGTATGAGCCTACGGCGGGGTTGCCGGAGGCGCGGGCCAGGCGCAGGGCCTGGACGAAGTGAGACTGGGCGCTGGTGTGGTGGCCCATGTCGACGTCTGCCCAGGCGGCGACGCGGGCGAGTTCGGCGGTGGCGGCGAACAGCTCGGTGCCGATCTTGTCGGTGAAGGTGCCGCTCAGCAGCGGGGCGGCGCGCTGGCTGAGGCAGTCGGTGACCATGGAGGCCCGCCAGTTGCCTCCGCCGAACTTGGAGTCCCAGCGGCGGGCTTCTTCGGCGGCGTTCCAGAGTTCGTCGAGGTCGGCGCGGCCGACGCGGCGTCCGGCGACGCGGGCGAGGGGTGGGTCGGTGGGGACGGACAGCCAGCGAGTGAACGGGGTGGTGTAAGCGGTGAGGGCGAAGGGGCTGGCTTTGACGAAGGTCCGGCGGTCCACTGTGCTCCAATACTCGGCCGCGAGTTGCAGGGCCTGATCGGGGTCTCTGTGGAAATTCAAGCCGGTTTCGACGGTGACCGGTGGCGCGCTGGCCATCCCCATCTCTTCGAGTGACACCGTTCGGCCGAGCCGTTCGCCCAGCGCGAGTGCCAGAAGCGCAGGTGCGGGCGCTTCCGGGACCATGGCGCGGGCCGTCCAGTTCCTGATCGAGGTATGGGTGTACGCGCGGTTGACGCCCTGGCGGGCGGCGAGTTCGTTCACGCGGTACGCGAGGGCGGCATTGCTGGCCCCGCTGTCCTCGATGAGCCGGGCGAGGCGATGGTTCGGCTCCCGCCGCTTGGCCATGGTGCCCCCTTTGGGTGTCCCGAACGGACCTGTGGATCCCGGGGCGGCGCCTGTCCCCGGGAGCCGAGACTAGCCCCAACTCGATGCTCGTGAGCGGGGTTTCGCGATTGTGATTCCCCGTTGTGAGCCCTGCCCTGGCCGGGCGTTGAGGCGTTTGCTGGTCCTCCCCCGCTCAACGTGGAGAGGAGCTGAACATGACGCAGACCCAGGGCCTGTTCGACCCGGCCCCGGTGGAGCGGTACGTGCGCCGACCGTATGGCGAGCGGTCCGCGCGCTACGAGGTGGCAGCAGACCGCCTAATGACGGGCGGCCTGTCCGACCGGCACGCTCTGGCCGATGTCGGCGCCGGGCACACCGAGTTGGACGTATGCCTGCGCACCGTGCACCGCTGGCGCGGCCGGTACGTGCCGTGGGACCGGTGGACGGGTGATGTGGACCTGGAGACGTGGGTGCCGCCGGTGCGCTGGGAGTGGGTCGCGGCGCTGGAGGTACTGGAGCACCTGCAGGACCCGTTCCGGCTGCTGCTCGACCTGATGGCGAGCGCGACCCTGGGGGTCGTCGTGACGACCCCCAACCCCGAGGTCGTTGACGTGCTGGCCATGGACCCCACCCACGTCACCCCGATCACCCGCGAGCAGCTCGCCACCGCCGGGCTGTACACCTCGCTGCACAATCTGTACGGCGCCGAGGACGACGGGATCTGCGGCGTCTGGTACAGGGAGGGCCTGGACGTCGTGGAGCGTCGGATCACGGTCGAGGCGTACGACGGCAGGGGGCTGCTGTGATCAAGGAAGGCGCGCACACCTTCATCGCCGGGCACGGCCCGGTGACGCCGTTCCTGGGCAAGTACGCGCCCAAGCGCGAGGACGTCTTCGAGGTGATCGAGCAGCGCTTCGCCGCGGCCGGCCTGCAGGGCCTGCGGTTTCGGCCGCTGCGCATCGAGGTGGAGATCACCACGAAGTGCAACGACTCCTGCCCGTCGTGCGGGATGGGCGCCCTGCCGCTCGCCTCCGGGGTCACCTACACCCCCGACCAGCGGGCCCGGCTGGTGGACGAGTTCGACTCCGTCGGCCTGCCGACCGTCGCCATCACCGGAGGCGAGCCGTTCGTCGCCACCCACGCCCTCCTGCCCCTCATCAAAGCGCTGAACGGGCGCCGGATCGACATCAGCAAGCTGACCAGCAACGGCGTGTGGGGAGCCGGCGAGCGCCGCATGACGCGCACCTTCGCCCGGCTGGAGGAGGCTGGCTTCTTCGACAGTCGCCTGGTAGTGCCGCTGATCATGCTCAGCGTCGGCGAGCAGACGATGCCACTGGAGTGGGTCGCCCGGATACTGCACCACGCCGTCACCCACTACAGCGACCGTGAGCTGAACGTCGCCGTCTCCTCTCTCGCTGACCCAGCCAGCCGCGAGCACCGCGTCTACGACCTGATCGACGCCTACGAGCAGCAGTACGGGGCCTTCCCGCACGACCGGGTGCACTCCACGATGCGGGTCTACCTCGACAACGAACGGCTGCCGGAGCAGAAGAAGGTCGACCGGCCTGGGCACACCACGGTGAAGCGGTGGATGGACGCGTGCTTCGATTGCTTCGCGCCGACGGTGGGCACCTACATCCTGCCCAGCTCACTGCTCAAGCAGGACGGGCGCTTCTACGCCTGCGCCAGCTTCGACGTCCCCGAGTCGCTCGGCTTCGGGAACGTCTTCACCGAGCCGCTGCGCGCAATCCTTGAACGGGCCAACGACTCCGAGTACCTGCAGGCGATCGCCGACGGCGGCGGCCTCAAGGGCCTGCACGGCAAGGTGTCCGCCGAGTTCACCGAGAACACCACCTGCGGCGGGTTCTGCGACTCCTGCGGCCTGCTGTCCGACCAGTTCCGCTCCGAGCGCGGCCTGCCGCCGGCGACGCCGCTGCCGATCATCCCCACCCAGGACCTGCTCCGGCGCCTGCCAGCGGCCGGGTAGCCCACGAAGGACACCGACCGCAATGACGACCTCTACAACCGCAGCGCACATACTCCGTCACGCTCTGGCACAAGCAGCGGTCACCGACACCGATACGATCGCGACCGACGCACACCTGCAGCACGATCTCGGGATCGACAGCCTCGCCCTCCACGAGCTCGTCGTCACCCTGGAGACGCGCCTGAACGTGGTCATCCCGGACGAGGAGGTCGGCCGCCTGCGCACCGTCGGCGACCTGGAAGACCTCCTCGCTCGGCACGACCACCCCACCGGAGAGGGCACCACCGCGTGAGCATGCAGCAGATCACCCCCAAACAGCGGGGCTACCTGATCGTCAACTCCCACCCCACCGGCAGCCAAGCCACCGTGCACCGGCTGTGGGAGTCCATCACCCCCGCCGCGCCCACCGGGCGGGCCCCAGTCGCCCTCGTGCTCGGCTCAAGCGCCGGGTACGGGCTGGCGATCCTGCTGGCCGGGCTGCGCCGCCACGGCATCCGCGGTGTCGGCGTCGCCTACGAGACGCCGGCCAGCGAGCGGCGCAGCGCCACCGCCGGCTGGTACCGCACTGCCGCGAGCGCCGCACTGGTCGAGCAGGAAGGCGGAGACTTCACGTTCGTCAACGCCGACGCCTACGCAGACGCCACCCGCGACGAGGTTATGAAGCTGCTGGCCGACTGCTACGGCCCCGTCGACTACCTCATCTACTCCCTCGCCTCGCCGCGGCGCACCGACCCCGCGACCGGCGAGGTCCACCACTCCGTGATCAAGCCGCTCGGCCGCCCCTACACCTCCCCGTCCCTGCTCTTCGAGGACGGCGTCCCGCAGATCGGCGCCGTCGACCTCACCCCGGCCGACACCGCCGAGGCCGCCGCGACCGTCAAGGTGATGGGCGGTGAGGACTGGCAGCTGTGGGTGCAGGCCCTGGCCGACAACCAACTCCTCGGCGAGGACTTCACCACCGCCGCGCTGTCCTACGTCGGCTCCGAGATCACCGCGCCGGTCTACCGGCAGGGCACCATCGGCGCCGCCAAGGAGCACCTGGAAGCCACCGCCGGCCAGCTGCAGACCACCGTGCTGGCCGGCCGGGGCCGGGCGTTCACCGTCGTCGCCGGTGCCGCCGTCACCCAGGCCTCCACCGCCATCCCCTCCATCGCCCTCTACACCTCCCTGCTGCGAGGCGTCCTGGGTGAGGACGGCTGGCGCACCACCGCAGACCAGGCCGTGGACCTGTGGGAGCAGCTGAGCGGCGCGAAGGCGCTCACGCTGGACGGGCAGGGCCGGATCCGTCTGGACGGCTGGGAGCTCAACCCCGCCGTACAGGACCAGGTGCGGAAACTGTGGGCCGACCCCGAGGCGGCGCTCAGCGCTGAACCGGCTGCACCGGCCTGGTTCTACAACCAGTTCCGGCAGCTGTACGGCTGGGACGTTCCGGGCATCGACTACGCCGCCGGGGCTGAGACGTCGGTTCCCTGGCCCGCCCAGCAGCGGTAGCAACGGATGCTGGTTGCCGGTCTGCTCACATTCGCGGCAGACCGGCCGCCAGCATGTTCGCGTGCAGCGGCACACAGCGCGTTCTCGGCGGCCCCCCTGAGGAGTTCACCGCCGGGCCGCCTCCAGCAGCTTCAGCTCGTGGGCGTGGCACAGGACCGGCCCGGTGAAGAAGCCGACCTGGTTGACGGTCCAGCGGTGCTTGGTGAGCGGGCCGGGTGGAACCTCGTCGACGATGTAGCCGGTGCGCCCGACCGCGCGGGGGTCGTCCTGGCAGGCCTTGATGTAGACCTTGTCGTTGGCGTTGAACATGGCATTCTCCTTCCGTCCGGCCCGGATAGGGCGTCGGGGATTGGCGCACCGGGCCCAGGGCTACTCGTCCCAGGACGGTTCGATCTCGCCGTCGTCGCAGCATTCGTCGAACTGGCCGTCGACTTCCTCGCCGCAGGAGTTGCAGAACCAGTACACCGGCTCGCGGTCTTCGTCGGTCATCGCCGCTGCTCCTAGAGAGGTCGTCCGTCGCAGTTGTAGTACTCGCCTCCGCGGACGTGCGGCTGGTAGCAGCCGCCGTGGTCGAATGGCTGGTCAACGTCGTCCAGTTCGGGTTCCGCGCGGGACTCGTCGTAGAGCTGGTCGTGGTCGATGTTCACGGTCTGACCCACTCCGTCTTGTGTTCGGGGCAGTACCAGACGTCCCGGGTGACGCCGTCGAGGTCTTCAAACTCCTCGCCGTTCTTGCCTGCATAGACACAGTGGTCCTCGGCGATGGGGCAGCTGCAGACGCTGATACAGCACGGGTCCTGGGGGCTGCACTCGTCCTCGATGCACTGCTCGTCGGTGCAGTACGGGGTGGCTTCGTCGGTCACTGCTGCTTCTCCGCGCCGCAGCCGATCTGGTGGTCGCCGCCCGTGCCGGTGCAGACCGGGCAGCGTTTCCCGGCTCGCGCTTCATACGCGGTCTCGAACGGCTTCTCGTGCTCGCGGATTGCGGCCACGACCAGGCTGGCGATCTCGCTGGTTCCATGCTCGTACGAGTCGGCGTCCTCGGCCTTGCTCAACACCTCGAAGGTGCGGTCCAGTACGGGTGATCCGTCGAGAGCGAACCCGAAGCTGACGTAGACGCCAATCTCGTCGTCGGTCGTCCCGGGGTAGATGTCGATGTTGTAGGACCGGGTGTTGCGGGGCGGGTTGTCGGGATCGCTGTACTCGACGACACCGGTCATGTGGTCGGTGGTGATGTGCGACGCCTCGGCGTCGAAGGGAAACATCTCGATACCGATGCCGGCGGCTTCGAGTTCGGCGGCGGTGGCGATCAGGGCGTGGGCCTGGCGGAGTCTCACTGCTGCCCCTTGTGCTGTTCGTAGGCGGCGATGATGGCGGGCAGGGCGATGTCGAACGCGCCGGTGTCCCAGCTGCCAGCGGTGTATCCCGAGGCGCAGGAGTGGGGCCACTGGCGGCAGCCACAAAGGTCTTCGTGGTAGTGGTCGTTGAGGGCCTTGTTGCCGATGTCGGCAAGGCGGTCGAGCAGGTCGGTGGGCAGGTTGGTCACGGGTTCCCCAGTTCGGCGGCGCGGTTGTTGAGCATCGTGGAGCGGATTACGGCGAGGCGGTCGGCCTCATCCGGGGTGGCGCCCATGGCGTGGGCGACGGCGATGATGTCGGCCCATGCCTGGGCGAGTTCGTCGGTTCGCTGGTAGAGCGCGGTGGCGTACTTGTTCGCGGCGTTCAGAGTGGCGCGAAGGTTGAGCACGGCCCGCTCGGTAGTGCGGTTGGGGGCGGTGCGGACTGCGCGGTTGATGGCGGCGCGGGCGCCCTTCACGATGGCGCCGACGAGGCGACGCCCGTCCGTGTACTCGTCGACGCTGATCCAGTCGCACGGGTGCCAGTCGGCCTTCGCGAGATGACTCATTTGCGCTCCCTAGAAGAAGTTGGCGTTGAGGAAGGCGTGCGGGCCGTCGCGGTGGTAGCCGGCGTGGCCCTTGAGTGCGGCCTCGCGGGGGCGCAGGGGCCAGCCCTGGTTGTCGCGGGCTTCGGTCATGACGTTGTCCATCTGCTCGGGGGTGAGGTCGTAGCTGTACTCGGCGCGGACGCCGACGTGGGGGCGGCGGATGAACGCGGACCAGGCGGCGTAGGTGGTGGGGCCGAGGTCGGGGTGGGAGTGGAAGAGGAAGCGGTGGCCGGCGGCGGCCTGCTCGATGTAGCGGCACTGCCAGCCGCACGTGTCGGCAGTGCCGTGGGGCAGCAGATGCAGGTCGTCGGGGCTGGACCAGGTGACGTCGGCCGGCGTCTTCCGGGTGCGGGAGCAGGGCCTGAACGGGTGCTGCAGTTGAGTCGCTTCAGTCGCTGAGCCAGAGTCACGGGGTGGACTTCGGCGCAGTCGCCGCAACGGATCCCTGGCAGACTCCTTGCAGACGGCACGCAAGGCCCATGGCGGGGGCGTGAAGGGCCTCGCGAGGCTTCTCCCACTCGGGGGCCAATACAGGCAATTCAGCGCCTACAGGGGCCCTCTGAGGCTTCCACGCCGGCGGCGCCGCCTACCGTGACGGCAGGCGGCCGGTCGGAGGCATCACAGCCAGCCTCCGGAACGCGAAACCTGACGCGCGCCAACCTGCGGAGCCATGTTCAAACCGAGCGCTGCGGGCAGCGCGGTAGGCACCTGCAGCGTCCCGGCCGTCCTCGTAGGGGTCGGTCTGGGGAACGAGGTAGGCTCCCGAGCCTGCTTCGAACGGAGTGGCTGTGCTGGTGTTGTAGAGCCTCCACGGCCGACAGTTCTTTGAGTAGCTTCCGAAGCCGGAGTACCCATCCTCAAGCTCAAGGGTTCCGTCCTCGTCGGCGAAGCGCGAGAGGCTGACCCAGCCAAGCTCGCCCGTCCGGGGCGGCTCAGGTATCGGGCCCAGGATGAGAAGATTCGGGCCTGGTTCATACCGATGCGGCGGCCGCGGGAGATGAAGTGCCGCCTGCCTCATCAGGTTTCCATCGAGGTCGGCTTCAGCGCCCTTGACCTCCACCCAGGTGCCGCAGTCCGTCAGCAGGAAGTCGGGGAGGTAGGCCCTGCCGTTGATGTCGAACCCTTGCGGCTCGTACTCCCAGGCGATGCCGAGGTGGTCGAAGAAGACCGCCCATCGAGCCTCCAGGCGGGACCTGAAGCGGCATCCTGCGTAGCGCGTTTCGATCGGTCTAGCGTTCACGTGTCCTCCTGCTGGTGCTTCGTGGATGGCTGCCCCGGCCGCTGCGGCGCAGCGGCCGGCGCTCCCGTTCGTTCAGCTCGACCTATCGGCCCTCGTGATCAAAGGCGACCGGCCTCCGGCCACCTCCCCCAGCAGCGTCGCCCAGTTCGTGTCGTTGATCCAGGCCTTGGCCATGAGGTGCGATGTCCACTCGACGAGGTCGGCCCAGGTCCTCAGCTGACGCGAGGTGATCGCGTAGGCGTCACCGCCCTCAGGGTCGTCGCACGCGGCGTGCGTGGCATGCCAGCAGACCTGGTCGGGACGGCTGAGCATTGTCTTGAAGCCGACCAGCGGCAGCCCGGAGCCGTCAGCAGCCGGCGTGAGGTGCTGGCGTTCCCAGTCCTTGACGGCCGCCTGCCGCACGGTGATCTCGCCGGGGCTGACCCATAGGCTCCCAAGATCGTTGTCGTCGTCGCCGAGGGAGCGCTTGCAGGCCTGGCAGATGATGTTCAACTCGCGGTCCATGCTGATCCTTTCGTGTTGCAGCTCAGGCTGCTCGAAGTTCGGCGGCCATGTCGACGAAACGGGCGTAGTGCCCCTGGAACGCCACCGTGATCGTCGACGTCGGCCCGGACCGGTTCTTCGCCACGATGAAGTCCGCCTCGCCGGCCCGCACGGACTCCCTGTCGTAGGCGTCCTCGCGGTGCAGCAGCAGGATCAGGTCGGCGTCCTGCTCGATCGCCCCGGACTCGCGCAGGTCCGCAGCCATGGGCTTCTTGTCGGTGCGCTGCTCCGGGCCGCGGTTGAGTTGGGACAGGGCGATGACGGGGATCTCCAGTTCCTTCGCGAGGAGCTTGATCGACCGGGACAGGTCGGAGACCTCGTGCTGGCGGGACTCGTAGCGCTGGCCGCCGCCGGAGCGCAGGAGCTGCATGTAGTCGATGACGATCAGCTTGAGTTCGGTCTCGGCGGCCATCTGGCGGGCCTTGGTGCGGATTGACGTCATGGTGAGGTCCGGGGAGTCGTCGAGGTACAGCGGTGCCTTGGCGATGCTTTCCAGGGTCTTCGCGGTGCGGTTCCAGTCGTCGTCGGTCATGGCGCCGCGGGCCTGCATGTGGTGCAGGGGGATCCGGCCTTCGGCGGAGATGATGCGCTTCATGATCTCGGTGCGGGACATCTCCAAGGAGAAGAACGCGGTGCCGAGGCCGTGCTTGATCGCGGCGGAGCGGGCGATGTCCATGCCCGCCGTCGACTTGCCCATGCCGGGCCGCCCCGCGATGACGATCATCTGGCCGGGGTGCATGCCGCCGGTGAGCGCATCGAGATCCTTGAAGCCCCACGGGGCGCCGACGGGGACGGTGCCCTGGTCGACGGCCTCGATGGCGTCGAGGGTGGCTTCCAGGCTGGCGGCGACCGGGGCGAGGCCGATGCTCGCACCAGGCGTGTCGCCGGCCCCGGCCGCAGCGATGATCTCCGCCTGGATCGCCTCGATGACCTCCGCCGGGTCGCCCTCCGCCGAGGCGACCATGTTGGAGCCCCGATTGAGGGCCACCGCGACCGAACGCAGCCGGGCCTTCTCCCGGACGATCTGGGCGTAGTACTCGGCGTTCGACGGGGCGGGGGCGGCCTGGACCAGGTCGTGGAGGTAGGTGGGGCCGCCGCAGCGCTGCAGGTCGCCGCTGACGGTCAGCTGCCGGGCCACCGTGATCGGGTCGGCGGGGTCGCCGGCCGCGTACAGGGCGGTGATCGCCTCCTGGATCTTCTCGTGGGCGGGCCGGTAGTACTCGGCGGGGCGCAGCCCGGTGCCGAGGACGTCGGCGATCGCCTGGGCGGAGATCAGCTGGGCGCCGAGGCTAGCGCGTTCGGCGTGGAAGTCCTGGGGCGGCTGCCGCTCGAAGCTCGGGTCGAAGTCGGGCTCGTGGTCGCTCATGCGGCGCTTCCTTGGGTTCGGCGGGCGATGGCACGCCCGGTGGGGTGGCAGACGGCGCAGTAGGCCTGGTCGCCGTCGGGGAGGGTGACCATGTGGGTGATCGGGTCGCAGTTCGGGCGGCCGCAGCGCTCCTCGTCGGGGACGGTCTGCAGCAGCGGGGGGAGTTTCTGGACGAGCCGGCGGCGGAGGAACCCGGCGGGGCTGGCGACCTGGGCGGGCAGGCCGGCGGTGACGGCGAGCCCCATGCGGGTCTCGGTGGTGCGCTCCAGCCAGGGTTCGACGAGGGGTGCGAGTTCGGCGAGTTCGGTCTCGCCGAGGGCGAGTTGGGGGTGCTTGGCGGCGATCCGGGCGAGGGCGTTGTACGCGGCGGGGTTGTCTTGCCGCCGTGAGGCGGTCCCCCCGCCCTCCCGCCCATCGGCGGTTCGATCGTCGTCGACGGTCGGTAGGGAGGGAGGGGTAAGAGGGGTAAGAGGGTTAGGGGTCACCTGAGAGGTGACCCGTTCGCACCTGTCAGGTGACCCGTTCGCACCTGAGAGGTGACCCGTTTCCCCGATTGGGTCACCTGGCGGGTTACCCGTTTCGGCGATTGGGTCATCTGTGAGGTGACCCAATTCGTCGCCGTCTGGGGCCGATTGGGTCACCTGAGAGGTGACCCAATCCGTGCGCGAGCACCGTCCGTGAAGACCATCATGCGGAGCCTCGCCACAGAGCTCGACGAGCCGGTAAACCGCCCACCGCCCGGGGAAGCCGGACATCTGCCGGCCATCGTGGACGGCGTACTCCAGCACGC
The DNA here is from genome assembly GCF_053596495.1 of Kitasatospora sp. NPDC001683. Taxonomy (NCBI): domain Bacteria; kingdom Bacillati; phylum Actinomycetota; class Actinomycetes; order Kitasatosporales; family Streptomycetaceae; genus Kitasatospora; species Kitasatospora sp. NPDC001683. The sequence continues at coordinate 105,879 of NZ_JBSFGK010000006.1, read as the reverse complement.
CCTTCTTCATCAGCTTGCCGAGGGCGTTACGCCACGCGGTCGGCGACGCCTTCCCCGCCCGCTTGAGCAGGTACGGCTCATGCATCGGACCCACGGTCTCCCGGCTTACCTCGTTGGCGTTCTCCGCCACGACAAGGAGATCCGACCGCTCCCCGGCAGTCAGGCCGGCGTCCTGCCAGTGGTCCAGCACCTCGACCATCAGTCTGATCCCCATCACGACACCGCCGACGCGGCAACGGGGGTACGCAGGTACACGGCTTCTCCAGCTGGACGTGAAGGTGAAAGGAGAGGGCCGCCCACCTCGGGGCGGCCCAAGAGGTGTTCAGCGGCCGAGGATCCGGTCGACCGTCCGCTGCGCCGACTCAGCCGGCAGCTCACCGGACACCGTGTGGAACCCGGTCTGCGGCTCGTACCGGGTCTCGACCCGCTCGAAGCCGAGCTGGCGGGCATCCTCGGCCGTCGCAGCGATACGGGCCGCGGCACCAGGCTGATCCTGGTGAAGAGACTGCAGCTCCATCACGACCACTCCCCCACCGTGCTGCCGCCCACCGGGCGCCGAAGCCGCGCCTCGAACAGACGCCGGCCGTGCTCGTCACCCACCCGCTTCGCCCATGCGATGAGGCGCAGCAGCTGAGCACGGGAACGGGCCGGAGTGGGACGGTACAGCGCGAGGTCGATCCCGGCGTTCTCCGTCGGCCGGGCAACGAGCGCGCTCACCGAGCCACCTCCGGCGTCACGTCACGAAGCGGGCCGAACAGCGCCGTCAGCAGCGACCACGCCTCCGACCGCGTGATCTGCGCCGGAGAGAACATCGCGATGATGCCCTCGGGGATCGGGAAGAACTTCAAGGGGTGCGAGGCGTCGTCGGGCAGGATGCCGGCCAGAGCAGCCGGAGCGGGCTTGGGAACGGCAACGGAAGATGCCATGATGGAGTCTCCGATCTGTGCGCGCTTTGGTTACCAGGCCAGGGGGCGCGCACGGTGAAGTCGCCGGCCCCGCAGACGCGGGGCCGTTTGCGTTTTGGAGCACTCCAGACATTACCGCCTATGCGGAATGGATACAAGGTGAGAACGTGAGAAGCGGCACGGTTCCCAGTGGCGCGCGACAGGCGCCGAGCTGACCCGCAGGCATTCGAGCGCCTGCTACCACCTACCGGATCTGGTAGGCGGTCCTGAGTTGGCTCGTGGATGCGCGGCCACTCATGCAGGGCCCAGGCGAGCCAACCCTTTGGTGCCTGGCCTTGGCCGCCCCCGCCGCTGGCCTTCCCCGCGATCGCGGATGAGCGTCGCGGGGCCGGCGGGACTTCTGCGCCGACCCGCTCATCGGACAAACACGCGATCGGTCGCCTTGGCAGCGGGAGCCGCATCCTTAGGGCCGCGGGCCCTCAGGTGCGAAATTTCGTATGTCTGGGTGACTCGCGGGCGCGCTCCTACGATCAAGCGCTACGGTGGCTGAGCGCCGTTTTCTGCCACGACGGCGCTGGATGGCCCTGCCAGGCCAACCCTGCCATGCACCCGTCGCCACCGGGAGAAGTGTTCAATGACTGACCAGCCGTGGACCATCGAGCGCATCAGCGAGGCGCTGGGGTCTCCCGACCTGACCAAGCGATTCCTCGGGGAAATCAACAAGGCGTCGGCCGCGGATCTCTTGCCCGTCTTTGCGAGGTGGCAGGGAATCGCCGAGTCCATTCGTGCGGGGGTCGAACGAGCGCGCGAAATTGCCGCTGCGGAGGCCGCCGGCAGCCCCGTTCCCGGCGAGTTTGAGGATGTAACCGAGCAGGTCATTGAGGATGCGGAGCGGCTTCGAGCCCGCAATGCTGCGTGACTCATTGTTTCTTGCATCTTCACGAAGCGTGTTCACTAGGCTGGCCGCGACAAACCCGTGACCGGACTTGAATCATGAGTCCGGAGGAGCCCGTGCGGGCCCCGCCAGCGTAGGACAGGATCACGAATCATGATCTACCGCCTCCATCTGGACCGGACCGTTCGCGCAGTGCGCGACAGCCTGCCCCAGGCGGCCGCTGACGAGCTGAAGCTGGCACTGCGAACGATCCTCGCGGACCCGAAGGGCGGCACTCAGCCCTATGGGATCGACGACGGCGTCACGCGAATGCTGGTGCTTTCCCACACGATCGCCGTACTTGTCGTCAACGACGAGGCCATGCGCGTCACCCTGGCCAGCATCACCTTCGCCGGCTGACTCCCAGTCCTCCCTGCGCCCCGCCGGGTCTGATCCAGCGGGGCGCAGTCATGTCCGCAGGTTGCCAGCGCCCTGCGGCATACTCAGTGAGCCGGGCTCTAAGAACACCTGAACGATGCACTGCCGCGCCCCACCCAGAGATCACCTGGGTGGGGCGCGGCAGTGTGCTCAGCGGACGTGGTTGATGAACATCCGTGACCCGTCGTGCAGGTCGATGGTGGCGCCGTGACCGACTGCCGGCGGAGTCGGCCGCGCCGAGTAGACGTCGACGGCGGCAATCTCACCCTCGTCGGCGGCCAACAGCGCGGCGACGAGCCCGTGCTCGACCGCGGCCAGATCCTTCAGCTCCACCGGCATCGCGGGCCCGGCCGGCTTCTCACCCAGAACCGGCTCCGCGTCCGAATCCCCGTCCCACTTCTCGCCGGGGGCGCTCACCACCACGACCTGCCAGCGGCTGGTCCGGGCCGCCACGTCGACGGTGACGCCATACGGGTGCCTGCCGCCGGCCTCGAACGGCTTCGCCGTGGCGCCGGGCAATGCACTGCCGGCGGCGAGCAGGAGCTGCTGAAAATGGGCAGGGCGCACGGGAACGTTCCTTCGAGGCGGGGCGGTCAACCTACCGTACCGGCCGCTTGGGTCAGCGAAGCTAGCGGCCCTCCCCATCGGGCTGCCACTGGCGGGGTTTTGGCACGCGAGGACCAGGGCGTTCGCCCCTGCGCCAGTAGCTCCGAGCCGTGGACTCCAGGAGGCCTTCCTTTACCAGCTCGTCCAGCGCTGTGGTGATGATCGGAGTTGACGTTGCGAACTCGATTGCCAGGTCGCGTCGACACGGGAGGGCCCGGCCATGCGGGAAGCGCTCGCCCTCGACAGCTACTCGAAGCGCGCGCTTCACGTCTGCTTCGGCAGGGTCGATGAAGGTGACAGGCGGATGGTCACGCCAGCCCCGCCCAAGGCGATGGGTCTTGTCGAATCGAGGACTCTCGGCCTCCACTGCCGCGCGCTCGGCTGCAAGTGCCGAGGCGCGGTTGGGGAACCACTGAATGTCGCTCCGGTGAACGAGGTGCCACCACCTCTTCCAGTGGCGGTGGTCTGCCCAGCGCTGCTCAAGGTTGTGCGTTATGCCTACGTACAGCAGGCTGCCATCGGTGTCGTAGAGCCGGTAAACGGCAGTGCGCCTCTGAGCAAGGTCGGTCATCACACTCATCCGTTCGATCCGCGGGCGTGACTCTCCAAGAGTCACCGCTGAACTCAATGAGGAAGTTGATCGCTCGTGACCTCGTACTCAAGCTCGTACAGGTGGCTGGCCTTGGCCATGACGGTCACCTCAATCACCCTGTCATTGTCGCTGTACACCGTCCGAAATGTACGCAGTACAGGAAGTTCACCGACCGGCATCTTGAGATGGACGCCTTGGTCCGGCGTGGGGGTGCGGGCTGAAACTCGGTCGACCGACCGCCGGAAGGGATAGCCCAGTTCGGAGAGCAGGGTCGGCACTCCCCCCTTGACCTTCTTCCCCTCCGCGATCGGAGTGCCCCGCGCGATCTCGATCGGGTAGTAGTTTTCCACCAGCTCGGCCGGCTCACCGTCGAGTTTCAGCAGCTGCCGACGCAGCATGGCGGTCTCGCCCTGCGCGATCCCCAATGCCTCTGCCACGGAAGCCGGAGGAACGACCTCTTCGACGTCAAGCAGCTCGCTTGCGGCCGCCATGCCCTTCTTCTGGGCCTCGGCGATCCAGCGGTACGGCTGGCCAGGCTCAGCCGGAGCAAAGAATTCAGCCGGCCTCACAACCCTAACCCGGCTCTCCCTGGCGGTCGTTGCCCGCCCCTTCTGGCTCGTGATGAGACCCTCTTCCCGCAAGGTGCGCATAGCGTTCTGCACCGCAGTCGTGGAGGCGTCGAACTTCTCGACGAGGCTACTGGTTGAGGAGATGTCTTCTCCGGGCTTGATATCACCAGAGAGGATCTTGTCTCGGATGTATGCAGCGATGCGCTGACTCGCCGCCCGGAGGTCTCCGTCAACAGCCCGCTGCCGATCCTCAGGAGTCTTTCGCAGTCCCACGTCAGTCGACCTTCATCTCGTATCGGAGGCGCCGCTCACTGCCTGGCGTGACCATCACGCTGGCCTCGATCGGCCTGTCTTCTTTGTCGTACGCCAGGCGAGTTAGGACTAGCACGGGGGCCTGTTCGTCCAGCTCTAGAAGACTTGCCTCTTCGCTGGCCGCCAGGCGACTCTCCACGTCTTCCGTGACGCGGGCGATCAGGTGGCCCAGGTCGGCCAGAAGCCGTATCGCGCCACCGCGAATCTTCCGAAGCTCCGCCAGGCCGGTGCCCTCGGCGATTGGCGCTGGATACCAGGAATCCGCTAGCTCCACCGGGCGCCCATCAAGGGAGATGAGCCGGCGCCGAAGCACGGCCTGATCGACATCTCCGAGACGGAGACCTCGACGTATGTGCTGTGGCGGGGACGCCAGATTCGCTACCAGCAGGGCCTGGGTGCCGACGCCACCCACTTGCTCCGCTTCGACCGTCCACGCGTCGGGTCCTGTTTGCGGTCGCAGGTAGGCAGTCGAACTGCTTACCCACTGACTATCTGCCCTGGTCACGACACCCCTTCGCCCTCGCTCGTGCGTTCAAAGGTAGCCCCTTGTGCCCTAACCGGGGAAGCGGCATAGCGCTGCGCCCTTGTGTCCATAGCGGTAAGGCGGTAAGGTTCAAGCGTTGGAAGGCACCAAACAACCCCTCCGGAGACATCTGTGCTCACCGTCAAGGAGGTGGCCGACCGCCTCGGCGTCAGCCCGTCCACCGTCTACCGGTGGGTCGACGACGGCGCCCTCCCGGCCACCCGAAAGAGAAAGCCCAGCGCGGTCAAGCCCAAGCGCAACGTACGTGGATCGATCGAAATCGACGAAGCCCACGTGATCGCACTTGAGGACGACTTCCGCCTCAGCCAGGCCGCCTGATGGCCGGCCTCAACCCCCGCCTGTGGGACGGTCTCGACCCTGTCGAGTCTGGCCCGCAGCCGTCTCGCCCTACCCCCGCGTTCGGCGCGCCGGACATCGGCCAGCGCCACTCCATCTGCAAGGAGGACATCGTGCTCGCGAATGACGATCCGAAGGGTGACTATTCGGCGAATGGCGGCTACGGCCACCAGCCGATCACGACCCCGCCGCCGCAGGAGCCGACCCAGTGAACCTCGACGAGCAGATCGCTGTCCTGGAGGCCCAGGCCTTGGACACCGCCGGCCGATTCATTGAGGCGGCTCACGACCCGGGTGAGCGGAAGCGTCTCCACGCCGAGCTCGTCGGGCAGCGCAACGAGCTGAACCGGCTCAAGGCGCAGCGCAATGGACGTTCTCGGGCCCAGCTGGACATTGGCTGATGGCCGGGTTCGAGGACCCGTTCGACGCCGAGGTCGTTCCGCTGGACCTGTACGACCCGACCGGCCGGGACCTCGCCGAGCTCCTCGCTGGCATGACCGCCGCGGACGGCACTCCGTATCTCGACATCCTCTTGGAGGCCGAGGATGGCTCCGAGTGAGCCGCCTCTTCTGTGACGCGGCGCGGGCTGCCGCACACCATAGCCGCCTGGCGCAGCCGGACTGCGACGGCCCGGTGGTCGCTCACGTCACCTGCCGCACGCCCCCGTCTCACGGTTCCGGGTGTGTTGCTCACGCGGCTCGGATGCTGGCCGCTCTCCCCGGCGCGGAGGTCTTCGCGCTGGAGGATTCCCCGCTCGACACCGTCAAGGCGGTCCGTAAGGCGGCCGCTCAACTCTGAAAGGAGCCCGCCATGGAGCCCCACGAGACCGCGGACGCCTACCGTGCCGCCCGCCGCGCCGGCGACGACGCGCTGTGCCAGGCCATCGTCAAGGAGGTCACGGACAGGTTCAACACCCGGACCACGGACGGCAGTGAGCTGGCCGCCCTGTACAAGGCGAACCTCGACACCCCGCTGGCCGAGAGGTGACCGCCAGCTTCGAGGATCCCGGGTTCGACCCGGTCGCGATCATCCTCGCCAGTGACGGCGGTCCCGCCAGCATCGAGTTGCAGGCCGCTGAGGCTCGCCTCGACAAGGCGTACACCGCCTACGCGGACGGCTACAACGAACCGCCGCACGTCCGCCGGGCTCTCGACGCAGAGGTCCGTGCGGCAATCACCCATCTGACTGAGGTCAAACGCAGTAACAGCCAGTCCTGAAAGGAGAATCCGATGTCCACCATGCAGGAGCGCTACGACGGCATCGCCAGCGTCGAGATCGCCCTCGGCCGGCTGCCCGCCAACGCCACCCAGGCGCAGCGTGAGGCCGCGGTGAACGCCGTCCTCGACGCGAACGAGGACCTGGTCGACGCGCACGCCACCGAGCTTCTCCACCGGCTCGGCGCGGGCGACTACTACCCGGCCGCGGCCTGAGATGCCGTCCAGCAACTACGAGTGGCCTCTGCCGCATGAGGTCGAGAAGTGGCAGTGGCCCGATGGCCTCCCCGAGCACACCGACGGGGTGTTCCGGGCGTACGGGGACGGCAGCCACGTGGCTGTCACCCGGTACATCAGCACGATGCCCGACCAGGTCGTCGACATCTGGGCCGAATGCCTCACGTGTGGGGCCGCTCGTGCCCTGGAGAGGCTCTACCACCTCACGCAGGAGGGTCGCGACCGCTTCATCCCGGCCCTCGCCGACGCGAGGCGTTTTGCCTCGGATCACGTCGAGCAGACCCGCGGCTGACAGCCGCGACTCACCAGGAAGGAACCCGTTATGCCCGCGATCGACAAGATCCTCGGCGAGCCCGCCTACCTGATCCTGCGCCACCCCGACGGTCAGGACCCGCTGTACAAGCCGGTCCACACGTACGGGCCGGTCAGTGACGAGGAGATCTGCGCGTTCGCCGAGCAGGAGCTGCACCTGCCCGCCGGGCAGGTCGACGTCTACCGCGTCCAGGCCGCCTAAGCCGCCGGCATGGGACTCCTCGACCGAATCACCCGCCGCGACCGGATGCAGTGCGAGCCGTTCGAACTCGACGACGCGCGCCGCATGGAAGCCAACCGGCAGGACCTCATCAACAAGGACCCCGACGCCGCCGCGATTCTTGCCACCAACATCGAAGACGCCCACCGCAGTTGGGAGACCAACCGCCGGTTCACGGCCGAGGTCCAGCACTACAGCAGCGTCAAGCACCAGAAGGGCGAAGGCCACCTCTTTCAGCAGCTCTTCGCCTGACCTCCCCGCACGAACCTGAGGAGCCGAATGGAGCAGAAGCTCGCCGCAGCTTTGAAGCGGGACGACGACGCCGAGGACGCCGGCATGCACCCCGACGAGCGAAACACCTGCTGGACCCACCAGTGCTGGGCCTCGGAGTGCGAGAACGACCCTTTCCACACTCGCCCTGTCCCGTTCAACTAGCCCGATCCTGCCGCCGTGGCAGTCCGACCCCAATCCGAGAGGAACCGCATGGCCCGCACAAACGACGCCGAGGACGACCGCTTCTACGAGCAGCGATTCCTCGACATCAAGAGCGCCAAGGACCGAGGCGACATCGACAGCGCCGCGACGCTCACCGTCGCCACGGTCACCGAGTCCGAGTTCACGGGTCCCAACGCCACCGATCGCACCCTCCGGGCCCTGAACGCCGCCGCGCGCCGCCTCGGCCTCAGCAGCAACTGACTACGCCCCGGGGCGGCCGTCTAAGCCGCCAAGCACGCCGGCCGCCCCGGGCCCTATCAACCCAACTGAGTAGAAGGAGTACCCATTATGCGCCTCGGTGAGTTCCTCACGCGTGCCGGAAAGGCCGCCACGAGCGTCCATCGCTCCCCGTCCCAGCGGGCACTCGACGACATGCGCCGCGAGCACAACAAGTGGGCAGACACCGTGAAGCCCGGCATCAGGTACTACGCGGCGCTACCGATCCGGGCCAACATCCACGCCAGCTTCGTGTTCGACCGCCGCTCGTCGTTCGGCCCGCTGGCGGGCCAGTGGCTGGCGGCTGGCAGCAACTCCCCGTCCTGGTCACTGTGGCGCGAGTGCGGGCCGTTCATCCTCGAACCCCGGTTCACGCAGGCGGACCAGAACCTGCTGGAAGCGAAGATCGAGGCGGACTTCCTGGGCTACGCCGCGAACGAGGCGTTGGCCCGCTTCGAGGCCTCCCCGGAGTACGCCGCCCGCATGCGCCGCCTGGAGCATGAGTACCCGGCCACCGTCGCCGCCCTCGCGGCCTGAGCCGTCCCCGAAACCCTCGACCACCCACACCTACAGGAGAACAGATGAGCAACTGGCCCCGGATCTACGACCTGTTCAGCCAGGCCTGCGACGCCGAGGAGGAAGCCGGCCGCACCGGCACCCTCGACGGCCGGGACGGCCTGGAGGACACCATCGAGATCGTCGGCGAGGAGTACGGCATGGACGCGCTGCGCCAGCTCCTCACCGGCCGCTCACCCCGGGCCTGACCGCCCGCCAGCCGCGAGGGGTGCAGCGCACCGCACATGTCGCACCCCTCGCACCCCTGCCGAGGAGACCAGATGTACGACCTGGCCCATCCGTACGACGTCATGCCGCCCGGCACCTGGACCTACTGCATCACCCCCGCCGACCAGTGCGAGCCCATCTACAGCGGCACGCTCACGACTCACGCCCCCGTCCTGGTGCGCACGGTCGCCGGCCGGGTCGCCGAGCGGCACGGCATCGACGTCGCCGACGTCACCGAGCTGACCCTCCGGCCGACGGCGTAGCCACCACCGCCGCGCACGACCTTGCCCTTCCGGCGCCCTGTTCGCCTGACGGGAGGCCTGTCCGCTTCCGAGCCGTGCGAGACACCGCATAGCCCGCTTCATCGAGGAGGACACGATGTTCCGACGAGCCACCATCACCCTTCCGCAGCGCCCCGACGTCGCTGCCGTGATCGCGGGGCTGCGTGCCGCGGCCGACGACCTGGAGGCCAGCCTGCCGCTCGCGGTCGACCTGCACCGCGATGGCGAGCTGCTCGACGAGTACCGCTTGGCCGCCTACCCGGCCCTGCGGGCAGAGGAGGCCGACACCTCGCACTCCACGCACGAAAGGGTTGCCTCATGAACCAGACCATCAGTCGGCTCACCGACGGCGCGGCCTTGTCGGCTGACGCCTACGACACTCTCACCTGTTGTGGCCAGCCTGTCCGCGTCGCCCACAGCACCGAGACGCTGCCGGTCGCCGGAGCCATCTGCGAGACCTGCTGGTGCACCGTCACCTCCATCGCCGACTACGGGCCTATCACCATCCGCCGCTGCAACCACCACGGGAGCTGACATGCACGGCTACCAGGTCGCCTTCCGTGTCGCCGGATCCCCCGAGAACAGCCGCCGCTACGTCATCCCGGTCCGGGCCCTCACCGAGGAGCTGGCCAGGGAGAAAGCCTGGATCGTCGCCGTCGAACTCGCCGCGCGACACGAGGTCACCCTCGACCCCGCCACCGCCGAGATCGCACCCCGCTGAGCGCACCGCCATGAAAGGAGAACCAGTGAAGCAGATCCGCGCCGACCAGCTAGCTGCCGGCGACACCGTCTTGTGGAACGGCCGCCAGATCGTCGTGTCCTCGGTCCACATCGGCGCGACGTACGTGGAGTTCCGGGACCCCGAGACCCGCTGGTACAGCGTCGGCATCAACGCCACCGTGCTCGCCAATCGCCCCGAACCTGCCGGCCGCTAGACCTCGAAGGGAGGCCGTACATGGCCACCGCCGCGCTCGACCTCGACCCGGACCTGTACGGCCCCCTCCTGGTCCGCGAGATCGAGGCCTACCTCGCCACCGTCGCACCCGAACCCGCCTGGCGTACCCGGCTCCGCAGCGCCATCGCGGACGCCCACCTGCCGGGCCCGGCCACACCCGGCACCAACGCTGGCGACAACCAACCGTGGTGGCACGCGGCACCGGCCGCACCCACCCGGACGCTCACTGACCGGATCCTGCGCCGCCAGCCGGTCACCCACGTCACTGCCCGCCAGCACCTGCAGCTCATGGACCGCTACATCCGCCAACACGGCTGGACCCAGCACCAACTGTGGGACGACACCGGCGCGGTGTGCGTCCTCGGCGCCCACATCCGGGTTCTCGCGGCGGGCTACGGCGACGCCGCCACCGCGTGGCAAGCCCGCCTCCTGATCGGCAACACCCTCGGCTACGCCGGCCACTTCATGCACGTCGACACCTGGAACGACCAGCCCAGCACCACCCAGCACGACGTCCACCACTTGCTGCGCTCAGCCGCAGCCCGCGCCTGACGGGGGCCACCCACGACACCGACGCCGACGCCGACTTCACCACCTGCCCCGATTGCGGCAGTACCGACATCCACGCCGAGAAGGAACTCATGCGGCCCTGGTTCACCGAGTACCACTGCCGGGACTGCGGCACTCTCCGCCGCGGACTCTCCTGAGTCCCGTCCCTGGCGAGCGGCTCCACCCGAAACACCACGTCCCACTCTGCTGCGCACGCCGCAGCCTGAGCTCAGCGAGGACACCATGACCACCGTCGAGCCCGGCCAAGACCTTGCACTCCGCTGCCCCTGCGGCTCATACGGCTTCCACAACATGGCCACCGTCTACCACCCAGCCAGCAAACGCCGTGACCTAGGCAAAGGCCTAGTTGACGCCTACATGAGCGGCGACTGCGCCCGATGTGGCGACTACGTCTCCACCACCATCCACGGCACCCACATGCACGCCCACGATCCCTACGACCTGAACTGAAAGGGCCGACATGACCGACTACCTGATCTTCCTCATCAAGCCCCAGCGCGACGCCAACGGCGAAGCCCTCCGCCTTGCCCACCTCGCCGGTCTGTCCCTCCTTGCCGCCATAGTCACGTCCGCCTACTACCGCCGGACCAACTAACCGGAGCCCACCATGGCCCGCACCGCCGCCCCATCCGAACAACAGGCACTCACCACCATCAGCGTGGCCCTCGCCCTGCTGACCGCCAACCTGACCCCCGGGGCGGCGGTCACCACCCTCCTCACCGCGGTCCTCACCCAGTACGCGGTCCTCGCCCTCGCCGCCGCCGCGCTCAGGCTCCGGCTCCCCGATCTCCTCGCCGGCCACCACCGGCAACTCCGCGCCACCGCCGCCGCACTGCTCCTCACCGCGGCCCTCGCACTGCGCGTCACCACCACCGCCATCCTGTGGGCCCTCACCCAAACCGCCCACCAAGTAGCCCCCGCCCAGCCACCCGCCCACCGCTAACCACGTAAAGGAGCCCAGCCGTGACCGCCACACCCGACCAGCCGGCCGCCCCGGCCGAGGCACCCCGACTCGTCCTCAACCGCCCCCAGAAGGGCCTGATCGGCGCCGTCTTCGCCGGAGCCATCACCATCGCCGGCATCGGCTTCGCTGGCTCCTACCAGGCCGTCGCCAAGCTCGCCGAGCAAAAGCACTTCGGCGACTTCGCCACCTGGTTCCCTATCGGCATCGACGCCGGTATCGGCGTCCTCCTCGCGCTCGACCTGCTCCTCACCTGGCTCCGCATCCCCTACCCCCTCCTCCGGCAGGCCGCGTGGACCCTCACCGGCGCCACCATCGCCTTCAATGCCGCAGCCGCATGGGGCGATGACCTTGCCGTTGCCATGCACGCCGCCATCCCCGCTCTTTTCGCCATCGTCGTCGAAGCCGCCCGCCACGCCGTCGGCCGCCTCGCCAAGCTCCACGCCGACACCCACTACGAGAACCCGCCGGTCTCCCGCTGGTTCCTCGCTCCATGGCCGACCTACCGGATCTGGCGGCGCATGCGCCTGTGGGGCATTCGCTCCTACATCGAGGTCGTCGAGATGGAACGCCAGGCCGAAGTCCTGCGGGCCACCCTCAAGACCCGGCATGGCCGCCGCAAGTGGAAGAAGGAGGCCGACGACCGCGAGATTCTCGCGCTGCGGCTGGCACGCCTTGGCACACCCGTGCGGGACACCCTGGCAAGCCGCTACGAGACCGGCGTTGCCAGCCGACCTGCCAGCCACCGCAAGGCTGCCAGCCCTGGCACTGCCAGGCCCACCCTGGAGCCTGCCAGCGCTGCCACCCCCGCAACTGCCAGTGCCAGCGCGCCCGCTGCCACCCCGATTGCCAGTGCCAGCCCCGAACCGCTGCCGGAGCCCATCGAGGCTGCCAGTGCCAACGAGACCGGCCCGGCCGCCAGCGAGAGCGCTGCCCCTGCCAACGCTCCGGGAGCCCCTGCCAGCAAGCCGCGCGCCACCGCCACCAAGGCCTCTGCCAGCGGCGAGCAGCGCGACCTCGACGAGGTCGCCGACACCTTCCGCGGGCTCCGCGAACGGCTTGGCCGCAACCCCTCCGACCAGGCCCTCGCCGACGAGCTCGGCGTCGGCCGCTCCCGCGCCCAGCAGCTCCGCACTGCCGCCATCAAGGCGGGCCACACCGACCTCGAAAAGCCTCTCCGGGCCGCATCCTAAGGACAGTGACGTGACGTTGACCATCCGCGCCGAAATCGCCGAGAACGGCCCGCAGGCGGCCGTGCAGGGCCGCGTCACGTCGCGTCCCGTCAAGACAGAAACCGCAGGCCAAACCCCCTCCACCATCGCCCGGCTGTGCACCTGGTGCACCCGGCGCCGATACGAGATCGCCCCCGCAGGCGCCCACGCCACCATCACCGGACTCGCCTGGGCGCAGCACCTCGCCGGTGTCACCCCGGGAGTCGGCCTCGCCTACACCCTCGGCACGCTCGCGCTTGGAAGCGCGACCGGCTGGGCCCTCCAGAAGGGCCACGCCAAGCTCGCCGTCGGCACCGGCACGGCTGCCGCCGCGGTCGCCGAGGCCGGCATCAACGCCGTCGTCGGTCCCGGTGCCACCGGCCTCGTCACCACCGCTGTGGCAGCCATTGGCAGCTACACCCTCTACTGGCCGTGGCTGCTGGAGCGCCGCCGCAAGCTGGCACCCGCAGCCACCCCTGGCGCGCTGGCGGCAACCCCGGCTGGCGCTGACGCTCCCGCGCTGGCAGTCGTCACCCCTGGCACTGGCAGCCCCGAGCTGGAGGCTGCAGAAGGCCTGGCACTGGCAGACAGCCCCGTTGGCATCCGCGAAACCCAGAACCTTCGCGACGCCCTGGCAGCACTCGGCATCGCGCCACTGGCAGTCGACAACTACACCGCCGATGCCAACGGCTGGTCCGCGCTCGTCACCCTGCCAGCCGGGCGCAGCACCAGCCCTGCCACCGTCAAGGCGCAGCGCGAGCAGCTGTCCAACAACATGGGCCTGTCCGGTCGCCTTCGGCTCAGCACGGGCCCAAGCGGCAACCAGCTCCTCGTGAAGGTCGATCTGCATGACGCGCTCGCGGACCCGATCCCCTGGCCGGGCCCTTCCATCACCACTGTGAAGGAGCCGATGTCGCTCGGCCTCTTCGAGGACGGCGAGGAGATCCTGCTCGACCTGGCGAAAGATCACATCCTGATCGGTGGTGCCACTGACGCTGGCAAGTCCGGTGTCGAGAACGCCATCCTCGGGAACCTGGCGGCTTGTTCCGACGCGATGGTCCTCGGCATCGACATGAAGCCGGGCGCGCTGGAACTCGGCCCCTGGGAGAGCACGATGATGATGCTCGCCGAGGATGCCGACCAGGCCGCCGAGGTCTTCTCCACCGTCAAGGCGGAGATGATCCGGCGGGGTAAGTACCTTGCGACACTCACCGGCCCGGATGGCGAGCGGGTGCGCAAGTGGGTGGCCGGCGACCCGGAAGCGCCGACGGACTCCGCCGAGTGGGGGCATGGTCCGTTCTGGTACCTGATCATCGACGAGCTGGCCGAGCTGTTCCGCCAGGCCCCCGATCTGGTGAAGGAACTGCTCTCCCTGAACCAGGTCGCCCGCGCCCTGGGCATTCGCATCATCGCGGCCACCCAGTCCCCCTCGGAGAAGGCCTTCGGGGGCCAGGGCACCGATGCCCGGCAGCAGTACGGCACGCGAATCGGCCTTGGCGTGAACGAGCCGATCACCGTCAACCTGATCCTCGGGCCCGGCTCCTATGGTGCTGGCTGGACGCTCGACGACCTCGACAAGCCCGGGAAGCTGATGATCTCCAACAAGACGCACAAGAGGCCCCGCGAGGGCCGCTGCTACTGGATCTCGGACGCGCAGATCCTGGCCACATCCCGGCTGCACCCGAAGACCGGCATGCGGCCCACCCCGCCGAACGGCGGCCCGGGCGGCCGGTTCCTCAAGTCAGTACCCGCATACCCGGACGGCACCAGGATTCCGGACAACCGGGTCGAGCTGTGGCAGGCGATCGACCGGCGCGGCGCATCCGGCGTCACCATCAACGGACTTCTCGCTGACGGGTTGACTGGGTTGAACACTCGGACTTCCATCTCCGACCCGGTCCAGACGTGGAAGGCGCGCGGCTGGGTGGTCGAGGTCGGAGTGGCGGAGGACCGCTCCAAGATCTTTGCCGTCGCGAGTCACCTGAAGGCGGCGTGATCATGAACGGACTCGACTGCCTCGCGGCCGACCGGGGAGCCCCGTGCACGTCCGGGCCGGTGATCGTGAAGCCGGTCCCGCTGTGCCGGCGCCACCTGGCCGAGGTCGTGCACCAGGCAACGCAGACCTTCATCGCAGCAAGGGGGGTCACGCCGTCCGGCCCTGCTGGTGAGCAGCTCATCCGCAGGGCCACGGTCCTGTCCCCAGCCGCATTCCTGGGCGGCCGCCACGACGGAGCCGTCTACTTCCTGGCGAATGGGTCCCGAGTGAAGATCGGCTACTCGACCAACCTCAAGGAGCGGATCAGCGCTCTGGCTCTCCGCGAGGACGACATCGTGTTCTTGCTTCACGGCGGCATGGACTTGGAGAAGGCACTGCACCGACGGTTCGCTGACGTGCGGATCAAGAACACTGAGTGGTTCACCCTGGATGGTCCGGTCGCCGACTTCATCGCCACCCACAGGCCGACCGCTCCTCGCAGTCCCCGCCCGGTGCCTTCGAACCAGAACCTCCTCCGCTACCCCGACGGGCAATCGGTTCCACGCGGCGAATGGCCCAACCTCTTCTACGTGTTCACGAAGCTCTGCGAGGAGCAGGGCCACGCGACGAAGGACGACCTCGTCAACAACGGCCCGTTCGGCTCCCGCGACACTGTCCGGCGGGCGCTCGACGTCTGGCTGACTCACGGGATCCAGGTCCGGAAGGAAGGACGCGCGGAGCAGTTCTTCATCCCCGGCACCGAGACCGAGTAGCAGCAAGGCCCCACCCGTCAACAACGCGGGTGGGGCTCCTGCATGATCGGTGCCACACTGGGTTGATCACCCCGCCGCCCCGGGAGGACCAGCATGCACACCACCCCCACCCCCTGCCCCGGACCGTGCAACCGCGCCTGGCGCGACGCCGAACAAACCGGCCTCCCCCACGACTACACCCCCACCTGGGGTCAGCCCGTCCACTGCCAGACCTGCCAGGACCGCACCCGGGCCGACCTCGTCGAACTTCCCGAACTCCTCGCCGCCATACAGCTAGAGGCGGTTCACGGCACCGCCCGGCCTGCGGACGTCATCACCAGCCGTCCCGCAGGCGTCGCACCTTGGCCCGGGCAGGCGTCCCGCCTCCTGGTCGACCACATCCTCGGCGGGCTCACCGAGATCGAGGACGACGTCCGTGAACTGCGCGGCCTCGCCCCACGCCCAGCCGCGGTCCGCGAAGGCGCCACCATCACAGCGACCGTCCGGTTCCTGGCCGCCCATCTCGACTGGATCCTCGAACACCACCCCGCGGCCGGTGAGACTCACGAGCGGCAGAGTGGCAACCCGGCGGCCCAGATTCGGCACTACGCGCGGACGGCGAAACGATTCACCGCCCGCGACAACCGCATGGAGCAGAAAGCCGCGCCGTGCAAGCGCTGCGACTGGCGGGCCCTCGCATACGCCGACGGCGCCGACTACGTCGAGTGCCGAAACTGTGGGCTGCTGATGACCCCCGCCGAGTACCAGGACTGGGCCGGCGAGGTCGCCGCGAACGCACCGAACCGGAACGCGGCTTGACCTTTTCGAAATCGGTGTAACACTTTTGCCCGTACCCCCATGTCTTCGACTAGGCCCCGGCTGCCCCACGCAGCACGGGGCCTTCGTCATTCCCGGAGGAGAGGCCGCCGCCGTGATCCACCTCGACGCCGACCTCCGCACCCTCACCTGGACCACCCAGCAGGCCGCCGAAGCCGCCCGGGTCCCGCCCGGCCGGATCCGCATCTGGGCGCACCGCGGCAAACTCCGCCCGGTCAACCCCCACGCATCCAGGCCCCGTTACCGGGCCGCCGAAGTGCTGCAGGTCGAAGCCGAGATGCGCACCGCCCGGGCGCAGGCTGCTTGACCCCCTGAACTCCCCGCCGTGTGCCGCCCGCGCGAGCCGGCCGGCGGGGACGGCCCGCCCTGAGGGCGGCGGGCCCCAGTCCCGCGGCCTGGCCCCACCATCCGCCAGGCCGCGGGCCCCGCTCGGAGGTGACCTTGGACCCCAAGACGTGGCGCGCCCTCGACGCCCCGTTCACGGCCCCGGACGAATGGGATCCGATCCCCGGCACTTGCTCCCGCTGCGGACGCGCCGCCTGGCTCGGCGAACGCCGCTGGTGGCACGACGGCCCGCCCTGCCGGGCGCGACGCACCGACCGCCTGACCGCGCCCGTACCCGCCGAGTTCATCCCCGACCCGCGCTGACAACTGCCCTCATCGCAAGGAGAACCCCATGTCCATCGCCGACGACTTCCACGCCCTTGCCGCCAAGCTCCGCGAGGAGGGCCACCACCTCGCCGACGAGGCCCACCAGCTGTGGGCCCGCCTGCGTGGCGACGAGGCCGCCCTCACCACGGAGGTCGGCGCCGACGCCCGGCACATCGCCGTGACTGCGGGCCCCGTCGTCGCCGAGGTCAAGGCCGACGCCGCTTCCATCGGCGAGGACGTCGCGCAGGAGGCCAAGGCCATGGGTGCTGAGGCCGTTGCCGACGCCAAGGCTGTAGCCGAGCAGGTCGAGAAGCCCAGCCCGACGGTCTGACCATGGCCAAAGGCAACAAGCCGGTCTGCGGGGCGGCCACCCGGCAAGAGGAGTCCGCCGAGCACTGCGGCCTGCCTGCTGGCTGGGGCACCGACCACCCCGGTACTGGCACGTGCAAGTTGCACGGCGGGAACACCCCAGGCCAGCGAGTCAAGGCAGCTAAAGAGGCCGCCGAACGGGAGGTCCGGGCCGTGCTCGCCGAACTCGACGTCCAACCGGTCGACGACCCACTCACAGCCCTCATGCAGCTCGCCGGCCAGGTCGTCGCCTGGCAGACCGCCACCGCCGCCCTGGTCAATCGCATCGGTGACGAGATCCGCTACGAGGGACACGCCGGCGCCGAACAACTCCGCGCCGAAGTCCAGCTCTACGAACGAGCCATGGACCGGGCGAACACCGTCCTGTCCTCCATCGCCCGCCTCGACATCGAAGCGAGGCTGGCGGCGATCTCTGAGGCCCAAGCCGATCGGGTCCTCAGCGCGATCGATGCGCTTCTTGCGCACCTCGGTGTCACGGGCGTCCAGGCAGCGGAGGCCAAGAAGATCGCGGCACGGCACCTGCGCTCCGTGTAGGCGGCGAGGAGGTGGCCGGTGCGGGCCGACCCTCTCGCTCTCGCCGCTCAAAGGCTCGAAGAACATGGTGCGCAGCACGCGCGAGTCGACGAGTACGCCGCAGACCCTGCCCTGTGGGCGAGGGAGAAGCTCGGCGAGCACCTGTGGTCGAAGCAGGTGGCGATCGCTTCCTCGGTGAGGGACAACCGGCTGACGGCCGTGCAGAGTTGTCACGGCGTCGGCAAGTCGTTCGTAGCCTCACGATTGACGGCGTGGTGGTTGGACATCCACCCACCTGGTGAGGCCCGGGTGGTCACCACCGCCCCGACCGGCGACCAGGTCAAAGCCATTCTGTGGTCCGAGATCAACGCGGCGTTCTCCACCGCCGCCGCACGCGGCACCCCGCTGCCCGGGCGGATCAACGAGACCGACTGGAAGCTCGGCAAGCGGCTCATCGCCTTCGGCCGCAAACCGAGCGACTACAACCCGCACGCGTTCCAGGGCATCCACGCCAAATACGTCCTGGTCATCCTCGACGAGGCCTGCGGCATCAACAAGCAGTTCTGGACCGCGGCGAACGCCATCGCCACGGGCGAGCACTGCCGGATCCTCGCGATCGGCAACCCCGACGATCCCGGGTCGCAATTCGCCCGGGTATGTGCCAACACCGAGCGGTGGAACGTCATCCGTATCTCGGCGTTCGACACCCCGAACTTCACCAGCGAGCCCGTTCCAGACGAGCTGCGGCCCATGCTCGTCTCCAGCGCCTACGAAGCGGACATGCGGGCCGAGTTCGGCGAGCAGTCCCCCACGTACATCTCCAAAGTCCTCGGCGAGTTCCCGTCCGATGCGGAGGACGGCGTCGTCCGACTGTCCGCGATCCGGGCCTGCGTGCTCCCGCCAGAGCAGGCGCTCAAGTACACGGACCTCGCGCCGGTCGAGCTCGGTGTCGACCTCGGCGCCGGCGGCGACGAAACCGTCATCCGCGAGCGCCGCGGCATGCGGGTCGGCAGGGAGTGGCGCAGCCGCGAGAAGGACCCCACCAAGTCCGTGAATGCGATCGTGGCGGCGATCCGCGAGTCGAAAGCCGTCAAAGTGAAGGTCGACTCGATCGGCATCGGCTGGGGCATCGTCGGGACCCTGCGGGAACGCCGGGCCCGCGGCGAGCACGACGCCGAGATCATCGGCGTCAACGTGTCCGAAGCCAGCAGCGAGCCCGCCCGGTTCGCCCGACTGCGATCCCAGATCTGGTGGCAGATCGGCCGCCAGCTGTCCGAAGACCGCGGCTGGGACCTGTCCGAGCTCGACCCGGACGACCGGGAACGGCTCGTCTCCCAGCTCACCGCGCCGAAGTACTCAACCGACGCCGCCGGCCGAATCGTCGTCGAACCGAAGGCCGAAACGAAGAAGCGCATCGGCCGCTCACCCGACAACGCGGACGCCCTGCTCCTGGCGTTCTACAGCGGCAGCGGCATGGACGCGCACGCCTGGCTGGCCTACGGCCGCCGCAAGGCAGCCGAAGCCCAGTCGACCACCGCGGCGGAAAGCCCCGCGCACGAGCCCCAACAGGTGACCGACGACCCAGCCGCGGCACGCAAGCGAGCCCGCGACGCCGCGATCCGCCAGCAACGCCAATAACCCCTGATGGGAGGCGGCGTGGGCATCCGGGATCGCATCAGCAAGGTCTTCGGAAGCGGAAACCAGGTGCCCGCGCAGATCGTGGCCGCCGAACAGGCCGCCCAGATGACCCCGCAGTCCCCGTTCTCGCCGGGCACCCCGCAGCTGCCCTTCGACGGCTACTCGCGGCAGCCCCGCGCCCGGGACTTCCAGACCGGCGTCAACATCGCCTCCCGGCCCCGCCTCCACGAACGCGTCTCCTTCCCCACCTTGCGCGGCCTGATCGAGGCCTACGACGTCGCGCAGACCTGCATCTGGCACCGGATCGACTCCATCCGCGCCCTCGACTGGTCCCTGACCCCCATGCCGGGATTCCACGGCGACGCCACCGCAGCCATCGCCCAGGGCATGGTCGTCCTGGAGAAGCCCGACCGTCAGACGCCGTTCGCGAACTGGCTCGCCAAGTGGCTGTACGACGTCCTCGCCTACGACGCTGGCGCCCTCTACAGGATGCGAAACCGGCGAGGCGACGCGATCGGCCTCATGGTCGTGGACGGCACCACCATCGCCCCGCTGCTCGACTACTGGGGCAACGTCCCTACCGAGGCTGAGGCGTACGTCCAGTACGTTCAGGGCCTGCCGTGGAACTGGCTGACACGCAACGACCTCATCTACGAGCCGTTCCGGCCGCGGGCCAACAGCCCGTACGGCACTGCCCCTTTGGAGTCGATCCTCCTCAACGCGAACACTGACCTTCGGTTCCAGGCGCACTTCCTGCAGCGCTTCACGGAAGGGAACGTGCCGGAGGCGTTCGCGTCCGCGCCGGAGACGTGGACCCCGGACCAGATTGAGGAATGGCAGGTCGCCTGGGACGCCCTGATGATGGGTGACCAGGCCGCTAAGCACCAGATCAAGTGGATGCCCGGCGGCTCCGGCATCACCTGGTCAAACGAGAAGGACTTCTCCGACACCTTCTCTCTCTTCCTGATGCGCAAGACCTGCGCCGCCTACCACGTCGTCCCCTCGGACCTCGGGTTCACCGAGACCGTCAACCTCAGCTCGTCTGAGTCCCAGGGCGACGTCCAACACCGCGTCGGCGACCTCCCGCTGATCGCCCACATCCAGTCGGTCCTCAGCAGTTTCCTTCGGGACGACCTTGGCCTGCCGGTCTGCTTCTCCTTCGACACCGGCCAGGAGAAGGAAGACCGCTTGGTGTTGGCTCAGGCCTGGCAGGTGTACATCGAGACAGGCATGGCCTCCGCCGACGAGGGCCGCGAAGCCCTGCTCGGCCTGCCCGCTGACCCGACCCGGCCCACCCCCCGGTTCTTCTCCACGCCCCGTGTCGGACCGATCCCGCTCCTCGCCATCGACGGCATCGCCGGCAAGGTCGATCCCGAGACGTACGGGCCGGCCAAGGATCAGCGGATCCTCGACCAGCCGTTCGTTCCTCCGCCAGGCACCGTCCCGGCGCCGGGCACCACCGACCAGGCCGCATCTGCGGCCGCCGAGGACGCCTACCAGGCCCAGTACAACAAGCTGGTTCACGCCTCGGACGTCGCCAAGGACGCCGAGGCCGGCAGCCCAGCCGCGGAACCGACGGCGCCCACGGCCGGTATCACCTCGGCCACTGGCATCACCGGCTACGACCTCGTACGTACCGGCGAGGACGAGGAAGAGGACGACCGGGCGCAGCTGGCCAAGCAGGAGCTGGCAGCCTTCCACCGCTTCGCCCGTGCGAGGCGCCGAGACGGCCGCTGGCGGGACTTCGCCTTCCAGCACGTCGTGCCGTCACGTGCGCGGCGGCTCAACCAGAGCGGTCGCCTCGCAGTTCGCAAGACCGCCGGCGAGGTCGCCGTCGCCGGGCTCGCCGTGCAGGCTGTCGACACCGGCCGGGTTCTGATGATCCAACGGGCCCTCGACCCGGACGACCCCGCGGCCGGCATGTGGGAGTTCCCCGGCGGCCACCTCGAAGGCGCCGAGACGCCCCTTCAGGGCGCGTGGCGTGAGTGGGCCGAGGAGACGGGATGCATCCCTCCCCCGGGATCCTCCGCAGGCTCGTGGATCAGTGCGGACGGCATCTACCAGGGCCTCGTGTGGGCGGTCGACTCTGAGGACATGGTGCCCGTCGCCAGTGGCCGCGACCGGGTCGACAACCCGGACGACCCCGACGGCGACCAGGTGGAGGCGATCGCATGGTGGGACCCGGCGCTTCTCGCTGGGAACCCCGCGGTGCGGCCGGAGCTGCTGGCCGGCTTGTCCGACGTCCTTGCCGTGCTCGGCCAGGACGAGCAGGCGGACGTGGCGAAGGCCGGTGATGTCGGCCCAAAAGTCCTGACTGGCCAGGTTGGGAGCAGGATGATCGCACCGCCCGCTACTGGGCACCGGTGATCGCCGCCGCGCTCGGCACGGCCCTCACCGCGACGGCAGCGACCCGGCTTGCCCGTACCTTCAGTGCGGGCAACAGCGGTCGGAGCGTGGACCAGCAGGCTCTGACCGCGGCCGCCGTCACCTGGCTCGCCGGACAGGGCATCACCGCCGGGCCCGCGCTCGCGGAGACGCTCACCGGCCTCTACGCAGACGCCTACCTCGTCGGCACGGCGTCCGCAGCAGTCGTGACCGGCAGCGAGCCAGCCGGCCTTGACGGCTGGGAGCCCGGCGACCCGGCTGCCGTCCAGAGCCGCAGCGATGAGCCCGGCGCAGGCCCAGCCCTCGCAGTGCTCACCGCCGGCGCCGCGGCCGCCGCAGCAGCCCTGACCGCATCCCGCATCAAGGACGCGGCCAAGGCCCTCTCCACCGGAGTCATGGCCGGGGATACGCCGCACACCATCGGCGCGGCCATGCACGCGGCCATGACCGACCCCGACCGGGCCTACGCCGCCGCCATCACCGAAACCACCCGCGGCATCGCCTCCGGCACAGCCGACAACTACCGGCGAAACGGGATCGCGCTCGGCCGGTGGCAGACCGAGCCCGATGGCAGCGTCTGCCCGGTCTGCGATGCCAACGCCACGGCCGGGCCGGTTCCCATCGGCCACGCCTACCCCAGCGGTGACACCACACCGCCCGCCCACCCCCGGTGCCGCTGCGCCGTTCTCCCCGGATAGGAGGTGGCCCGTGTCCGAGCAGCGTTACGTCCTCGGCGTTGCCTATCAGGCCGGCCCGGACCCCCGCATCCAGCGAGGTGCCGACGGCGGCCGCGACTACTTCTCCCCCGACGAGCTGGAGAAGGCCGCATGGGGCTACCTCCCCCTGGGCGCCGAGGTCGGGCTGTTCCACACCGACGGTACGACCGGTGCAGCCACGGTCGTGGAGTCGTACATCTACCGCGGCCCGGACTGGGACATCGGCGATGGCCTGGTCGTCAAGGCCGGGGACTGGCTCGTCGGGGCGATCCTCGACGAACCCGCCTGGCAGCTCTACAAGTCCGGCCGGATCACCGGCTTCTCGCCGCAGGGCACGGCGCGGCGCATCCCCAACCGGAGCAGCTGATGACCACACCCGACGACGAGTTCACCCAGCTCGTGGATGCCAACATTCCGCGCGTGGACCTTGTTGACAAGGCCGCCAACGGCACCCGCTTCATCATCGCCAAGCACGCCGACGAGGGCCGAGGCCTGATGGACCCCGGCTTCGTGCGGGACCTGATCGGCAAGTCCACACCCGAGCCCACGCCCCAAGAGGAGACCGTGACCATGACCGGCAGCCCCGGGGCCATCGCCAAGTTGATGCACGAAGCCGCGCAGCGCGCACGCCACCGCGCCGACGTCGCCAAGGACGCCGGAATCGGCGCCGACCTTGACGACAGCGACGACGGCCTCGACCCCACCATGGTCCTCGCCGCCCCCGACGACGACGCGCCCGGCGACCCCAACGATCCCGGCAGCCCGGCGTGGGAGGCCATCGACGCCGCCACCGCCCAGAAGTGGACTTCGATCGCAGTCCGCTTGCGGAACGCCCTCGGCGTGCTGGCCGAACGGGAACTACTCGAAGCCGCCAGCGCCGACCCTGACGACGCCGAGGCGGCATGGGACCTCCAGGACGCGCAGTGCGCCCTCGACTACGTGATCGACACCCTCGCCAGCTTCGCCGTCGGCGAGCAGGCGGAGGCCGAACTCTGCGGCGAGGCCATGGCCCAGGTCGGCAAGGCCCTCGGCGGCTTCGACCCCGCCGCCCTGGACACCGTCGAAGCCCTCGGCCAGGTCACGAAGGCCGGCCGGGTCCTGTCCGCCGCGAACGAGACCGCGATCCGCACCGCCACCGAGCACCTCCAGCGGGTCCTCGCCTCGCTACCTGAAGCCCCGGTCGCCAAGACCGCCCACGAGGAGCCCGACATGGCCACACCCACCCCCTCCGAGGACTCCACCGAGGTCGAGAAGACCGACGCGCCTGAGACCGACGGCGAGCCGTTGGCCAAGGCCGACGGTGACAAGCCGCCCGTGGTCGTCGTCTACGACCAAAAGGGCCGCCTGATCGGCATCGTCGACCCCGCGGACGTCACCCCGGTGGCCAACGCCGAGGCCGAGCCGGACGACATGGACACCGACTCCGACGACAGCTCCGACAGCGCGGACGCCCCTGCCACCGGCACCGACAACACCCCCGACCTCGAACCGCAGCCCGCGGCCGAGGCCGGAACCCCCGCCAACGCGCCGTCCGACGATGAGACGGTCACCAAGACCGTCGAGGACGGCACCACCTTCACTGAGATGTTCAAGAGCAGCCTCCTGGCTGCGGTCGAAGGCGTCCTGACGAAGCACAGCGCCGACCAGGAAGAGCGGATCGCCAAGACCGGCGATGCCGTCCTGGAGCTGGCGGGCCTCGTCGAGACGCTCAAGGGCCGCGTCGGGGTGCTGGAGGAGCAGCCCGCCCAGCCGAAGGTCTTCACCAACGGAGCGCTCCCACCAGCCGAGCACCTGCGCGGCCAGGACCACGGCGCACCCGCAGCCGTCGACGTCGCCAAGGCCCGCCAGCTCAAGGGCGTCCTCTACCGAGGTACCGCCATCGAGCAGAACCAGGCCGCCACCGACATGCAGACCGCCGCCATCGCCGCGCTCCAGGCGATCCACCAGCGGTAGCCCCGCCCGCACCCACAGACCCCGCAGCCCCCGGACGAGCGCCAAGCGCCCCGGGGGCTTTCGCATGCCCAGGAGGCACCCCTTGAGCGCACCGCTCGCCAACGTCACCGAGGACACCCTGGCCGCCATCAGCAAGGCCCAGACGTCCGGCATCCTCAACAACACCGGCATCTACTCGTACGACCTGAGCCAGCTCGTCTCCCTCATCCCGGTCGTCACCCCGTTCCGCGACATCGTCGCCCGCGTGATGAGCCCCAACGGCAACAACTTCGCCGTGTGGCGCGCCATCATGAACCTCACCAACTCGCAGCCCTCGCCCGCGATGGGCTTCGACTACGCCGCGAATGAAGTCCAGTTCCTGGAGCAGGACTTCCAGGCCCGCTACAAGCCGACCGGCTTCGCTGGCCTCGTCACGCAGGACGCCTACGACCTGGCACAGGGATACGGCGACCCGTTCGCGATCGCGACGTTCCAGGTCCTCAACCAGGTCCTCATCGGCGACGACCGGCAGCTCATGGGCGGCCAGTCGTTCCCGCTCGCCCGGCCCGCCGCACCCACCCTGACCACGTCGACCACCGGCGGCACCATCGCCGCGACGACCACCGTGTACGTCGGCGTCGCCGCCCGTACCGGAACCGGCTACTACTACGGCAACGGCAACAGCCAGGGCAACTCGGCGAGCATCGCCACCGGCGCCGGCACCACCAACACCGTGTCCGCGACCGTCGCCTCGGTGCGCGGCGCGGTCTGCTACGACTGGTTCCAGTCCAGCAACGGCACCACCTGGTACTACTACACGACCACCACGGTCAACACGGTCACCATGACCAAGGTCATCAGCTCCAACCAGGCGCTGCCCGCGCTCACGGCGGCTCCCGACCTGTCCACCTCCTGGCAGGGCACCTCCAACGCCTCCCCGACGTACAACGCCGCCGCCGACAACGGCTCCGCCGCGCCCGCCGAGTACGACGGCTTCCTCGCCTCCCTCGCCGGCGACTACAACGGCGCCGGCCAGTGGTCCCAGCCTGGAACCGGCACCGCGAACCCGTCGATCAACAACTCGCTGAACGGCGCCGCGCTCACCCTCACCGGCGGGTCGATCACCGAGATCGAGAACCTGCTGTTCCTGCCGCTGTGGCAGCAGGTCAAGTGCTCCCCGACCGCCATCATGGTCAACGCAGCCCAGGCCCAGGAGATCGCCAACCTCATCCTCGGCTCGTCGTCGGCGACGACCTACTTGAACACCGATGCCTCCGGCCGTGTCTCCGTCACCGCTGGCGGCCGGGTCGGCGAGATCGTCAACGCCCCCGCGGGCGGCGTCACCGTGCCGATCGAGGTCCACACCTCCCTCCCGCCGGGCACCATCATCGCCCGCACCGACAGGGTGCCGTTCCCGCAGGCCAACATCTCCAGCGTCCTGGAGTACCGCGCCCTGCGTGACTGCGCCCAGTTCGACTACGGCATCTCCCGCATCGCCAACACCGCAGGTGGCGGTCCCAGGCGCGAGTTCGAAATCCGAAGCGTCGGCGCCTTCCTGAACCGCGCTCCGGTCGCGATGGCGACTCTGCAGAACGTGGCCTAACACCCGCCGTGGCGCGGGGCCGCCAGCCGGGCGGCAGCGCCCGCAAGGGCCGGGAGCAGCCAGCTCCCGGCCCGACCCTTGACGACCAGGAGGTCCGATGCCCCCGGCACGCGCGGGTGTCCCGTACCCCAACTTTACCGCCACGCAAGAGCTGTTCCGCGCCGACGGGCTCACGCTGACCGGCAACTCGGACACCGTCACGGCGAACATCACCAACCAGGTCAACAACGCCACCGGCGGCCTGATCGACATCTCGGCAGTGTCCAACGGCCTCCTCGTCGTCAACGTCGCGAACGCCCCGACCGGCACCTCCCCGGGGCTGGCAGTCTTCTTTGATGTTCGTGACGCGTTCGGGAACTGGGTCCTCACCTCGAATGCGACCGCGATCTCCGGTGCCGTTCTCAACTTCGCTGGCACCGTCGCAGGCAACATCTCGACCGGCTACAACCTGACCTACAACGGCCGAATCCGGTGGACCATCACCGGGACCAGCAGTCCGACGTTCACGGGCGTCAGTTTCAGCCTGTTCGGCCGCTGACCCACCCCGGGCCGACAGCCGAACCCATTCCTTCACCCTCAAGGAGAACAGGCATGCGCCTCTACTCGCGTACGGGCGCGACCGCGCTCGACGACCCCCGCCACGGCCGCATCGAGGCCGACCCCAGCCATGGCGGCTTCGACCTGCCCGAGGAACTGGCCGAGGAACTGCGCGGCTTCCCGGCCTGGGAAACCGACGTCGAGCGCCAGCAGCGCCTCGTCATCGAGGAGATCGAACGTCGCAAGGACCCGGCCACGCTCCTCGACGCGGTGCAGCAGCTGGTGCAGGCCGCGCAGACAGTGAACGCCGTGAAGCAGGTCGCCGAGGTCGACGAGGCCGTCCCGGCGAGGAGTTCCCGGGCCCGCAGGACCAGTTCTGCTCGACCCGATGGGCCGGGGGCCGAGTAGGACACGCCCTCGTTCGATCCGCCACGCCGTTCCCCGGGGGTGACTCTGCATGGCCACGCCCTACATCACGCCAGCGATGCTGCTGGCGCAGCCGGCCGGGATCTCCTGGAAGGTCATTCCGACGCTGACGGCGGACTCTCCGTCCCAGCTCGCCCAGCTCCAGCAGGTGTGCTGGAGTGCGACTTCCGTGGTCGACTCCTATTGCCGTCAGCCGCTGCGGTCGGTGGTCGTCACGGAGACGCACTCGGGTCCCGGCAGTCCGCGGGTCGGCGTCGACCGGCATACCCAGCTGGGCATGCTGATCGCCAGGCACCGGCACGTGTCGGATGTCTGGGCGGTACTCGTCTCGCCGTCGCGCGCGTTCCCGGCCGCCTGGTCGCCGGTGCCCGCCGGCCAGTTCCGGCTTCGCACCCCGGTGTCGTTCGCCGGCTCGGGTCCGGCAACGGGCCCGTCGGGCGGCAGCGTCATCGACGTGGCCCCCGGCTGGATCGACTGGCGTCAGGGACGCGGCGGCTGGCAGGTGCAGTCGTCGTACTCGTCGGGGTGGGCACACGCTGGCCTCACGGCGGCAGCCCCGGCAGGGGCAACGGTAATCAGCGTCGATGACGTGACCGGCTGGGGCGGTCCGCACGGGGTGGCCGGATTCTGCTACGACGGCGCCGCCACGGAAACCATCGCCGTGAGCAGCGCTGCCGCCACCACGCCGACGATCCTGCCGAACACCACAACGGCAGTGCAGACCGGGCCCGGCACGATTCAGCTCGCGCAGCCGCTCACCCAGGCTCATCCGGCGGGAGCGGTCGTGTCGGCGCTCCCGGCGAACGTCATCCACGCCGCAGTGCTGGCCGCCGCAGTGGAGGCCCTGGAGGGCATCGACGCGATCGCCACCCAGTCCCTGTCCGGGCAACTAGCGGGCGGAACCGGGGCATTGGCCACGGAGGTCGAGATGCTCCTCGACGACTACCAGCGGGTGGTCTGATGGCCCGGCGGCGCCCCAACTTCGGCACCGGCGGGGCAACGGGCACAGCCGGGGTCCTGCGCTTCTGGAACCGAACCATCACCATCATGCGCGGCACCAGTGTCAACGCCTACGGCGATGCGACGGACGTGGGCGTACCCACCTACACAGGTGTTCCCGCTGCTCTGGCGGAGACCGAACAGGTCGCGTTCGACGCGGCAACGCAGCGCCAGCAGATCATCCGCAGCATCACCTGCACCGTGCCGAACTGGGCCGACGTACGGACCACGGACACGATTCGGGATGAGACCACCGGCCGCTACTTCATGATCGAGAACATCCAGGAGCAGCCCGGCATCGGCTACTACCCGCCCCCAAAGACGCTGACCCTGCGCATGCGGTCCGGTGTCACCACCGGCTCGGACTGAGGAGGTGCCCGTGACCCGTGTGGAGGCCGACGGTGCCTGGGAGGACGAAGTCGCCCTCGCCGTCGCAAGGTTGTTCACCGAGCAGCTCGGCCCGGCCATCGCTGCCGACGCCGCCCGGTACTGCCCCGAGAAAACCGGGGCACTCGCCGCCAGCATCGAACACCACCTCGAAGGCCCAGACCTGGTCATCTCGGCGACCGGCGGCGCCGACGGCCGCACCTACGCCGCCTACGTCGAACTCGGAACCGGCCCGCACGTCATCCGACCCAACGGCAAACAGGCCCTCCACTGGGAGGGCGCCGCCCACCCGGTCCGGGAAGTCCACCACCCCGGCAGCCGACCGCAGCCGTTCCTGCGCCCGGCTCTGCTCCAGCAGCGCGGCGAGTAGCGGGAGTCTGCGGTGACCTCCCCCGTTCTTCCGCTGGACGGCACCGATGAGCTCGTAGCAGCTGCGTGGATTGCCACCATCCCCGGCTTCAACCCGTCCATGGTCGGCACCACCCTGCCCCCCGACGTCAACGCCGACGGCAGCCCGGCCCCGTGGGTCGCCACCGGGTTCGTCACCGTCGCCGTGGTCGGCGGCGGCCCCGACCCGCAGCTGCCCGTCAACCGGCCGGTGATGCAGCTCGACTGCTGGGCCACCGTCCCCGGTAGCAACAAGCCGCCGTGGGGGCAAGCCGCGGCCCTGGCCGGCGCCATCCGCCGGGCCACCTGGGACAGGCGCACCATCGCACGGCCCTTGCAGATCACAGCCAATAGAATCGCCTACCCCGCGGCAGCTGTGCAGACCGCCTATCTGGCCAGCGCCTTCCGCCGTCTCTATGACGACCAGGGCGACTACGCCCGATTCCAGGCCGATCTCGCCTTGTCCTGGGTGACCGTCAACGACCGTCTCTACTGAGCGAGGACCCCATGCCCCTCGTCCGCACGACCTTCTTCCCCGACCCCGTCGAGGTCCCCGACGACGAGGTGCAGGTGCTCCGCGCCCAGGGCCTCCTGGTCGAGGAGACCGCCCCGCAGCCCACCGTGGTCCCCGCACCCGCCAAGCAGGCGTCCAAGCCGAAGGAGGACGTCGTCGCATGACCCGTCTCAGCCTGACCGCGACCGCCCAGCCCAAGACCGGCTCGGCCGCGCCCCTCAACCTCACCTCACTGCTCAACTCCACGACTCTCGGCGCCAACACCGGCGTCAGCTTCGTCAACACCGGCCGCGAGGTGCTGCACGTCCAGCTCGGCCAGCTGACCGCCCCCGCCGCACCCAGCGTGTCGACCGCCACCACCGGCGGCACGGTCGCCGCCGGCACCTACCAGGTCGAGGTGTCCTACACCAACGCCGCAGGCGAGACCGTCGCCTCCGCCTCCTCCAGCGTCACCACGACCGGCTCGACGTCGACCATCACGGTCACGTCCCCGGCCGCCGCAGGCAACGCCACCGGCTGGTACGCCTACGTCACCCAGGCCGGCGGAGCCAGCTACACCCGCCAGCAGACCGCCGGCTCGCCGACTGCGATCGGCACCAACCTGGTGCTGACCGCCCCGCCCACGAACACCGGCCTGGCGCCGCAGTCCAGCAACAGCACCGCGGGCAGCAGCACCGTCATCGTGAACATCGGGACGACCATCGAGGGTCAGCCGGTCTCCGCGATCACGGCGTCGCTGGCTTCGAACGCGATCAACATCGTCGGCCCGTTCCCCACGGACGAGAACCAGCCCAGCGGCTCGATCTTCGTGGACTTCGGTACCCCGGCGAGCGTCACCGGCATCGCACTGCTCCAGAACAGCGGTGTCTTCTAACCGCGTTCCAGCGCCCAGTTTCCGGCCCGCTTCGTGCGGGCCTTTCTCATGCCCGCACCCATCACGTAGGGGATGATCCCTTTGGCAGTGAATGCCGCCAACCTGGTCCTTGGGCCGGCGCGTCTGTACGTCGCCGCGTTCGGCTCGACCGAGCCTCTCGACTCCGCCGTGACCCCCAACGGCCCGACCACGCCGCCCGGTGCTCCCTGGACCGACGTTGGCGGCACCGACGGCGGTGTCACCTGGGAGGTCGACAACACCTACACCTCCCTCACCGTCGACCAGATCACCATGGATGTCGGCGCCCGGCTCACCGCCATGAAGATGCAGGTCACCGCCAAGTTGGCGGAGATGACGCTGGCCAACCTGCAGACGGCACTCAACAACATCGGCACCCTGGCCACGAACTCGGGCTACTCGACGCTGGACATCCCCGTCACCTCGGCGTCCACGCAGCCCAGCTACGCGGCGCTGATCATCGACGGCTGGGCTCCGATGCTCTCCAGCGGCCAGCCGGCGCTGCGTCGCGTCATCGTCCGCAAGGTGCTGTCCCAGGTGAAGGCGCAGCTCGCGTACGACAAGAAGACCCAACAGGCATACGACTGCACGTTCTCCGCGTATTACGTGAGCAGCAGCATCCCGCCAGTCCACATCGTCGACCAGACGGCGTGAGCAACTCCCTGACGTCCCCCGCCTTCCAGGAGAGAACCCTGTGGCCGCTAAGGTGACCGCGAGCAAGAAGCCGTCCAGAGGGCCGATTCCGCCCCCTGCGCCGACCGCCCCCGCCGAGCCCGCCTTCGAGGTGCTGCGCCTCACAACCACGCCGCAGGTGGACGAGGAGCGGGTGCCGCTGTTCTACATCGACGACGTCGAGTACACGATCCCGGCCCGTCCCCGCATGAACATCGCGCTGCAGTACATGCACCTGGCCAAGGACTCCGGCGATGCCGTTGCCGCGGACTTCCTCCTCGGCAGTCTTCTGGGCGAGGAGGGCTACCGGGCGCTGCGCGAGTACGACCAGCTCACCCCGGAGCAGTTCCAACAGATCACGGCCATTGCCACCCGGCAGACCATGGGCGCTCTGGAGCTCCCAAAAGCGTAGTCGACCGGGTGGTCCAGGTTGGCTGGGTGCTGGACCATCTCGACGACCTGGCCTCGGACTTCAGCGTCTTCCACCGCGTCTCCGACATCACTGTCCTCGACGGCCCGACGTTCTTTCGGCTCGCATGGCGGATGCCCGCGTACGAGGGCGTGATGAGGGTCAGGGCCACCGCCCAGCAGGAGGACGGCGACACCGGCGGCATGCCGCAGATGGCGCCCGGCCGCCGCGAGGAGATCAACCCCGGTACCCGTACGGCACTCGCGGCCGACCCCGCCTTTGCGGGCCTGTTCAGCTACGGATCGCCCGGGGGGTGAGCCATGCCTCAAGGCTTCCGCATTGCCAGCGCCTTTGTGACGGTGTCCCCGGACACCGAGGGGTTCCGGGAGGAACTCCTCGCCAAGTTGGAGGAAGCCACTGCCGGCGCGCGGGCCCGGGTGCGGGTCCAGCTCGATACCGGAGAGCTCGACGCCGGTGCCGAAAGGGCAAGGGCCACGGTCGATGAGCTCGGCGCGCGCACGGCCCGGCCGAGCGTGCGGTTGGAGGACGGCGAGGCCAGCGCGAAGATCGGTGAGATCCGGGAGCGTCTCCAGGCCCTGTCCGCGACTGACCCGTCGCCGCGGGTGCGCGCCGATATCTCCGACGCGCAGGCCAAGGTCGAGGCCATCGAGGCGAAGATCGACCGGCTGAACTCGGTCATCGCCCGGCCCTCGGTCACCCCGCAGATGGCGTCGGCGCAGGCCCAGATCGACGCCGTGACGGCGAAGCTGGAGGAGCTGAGCACCAAGGAGGCGACCCCGAAGGTCACCGCCGACATTGCGAAGGCGCAGACCCGGCTGGAGATCCTGCGCGCTCGCCTCGACGAGTTGCAGACCCGGGACGCGCAGATCCGGGTCCAGGCGTCCGCGGGCCTGACGCGCGCCATGGCGGACCTGGACCGTCTGCTGGCGAAGTTGGCCGAGCTCGACTCGAAGGAAGCCAAGCCGCGCCTCGGCCTGGATGACGGCGAGTTCAACGCCCGTGTCGACCGGGCCGAGGGGCGGCTCAAGAGGCTGAACTCGGAGTCCGCCAAGCCGCACGTCGGCGGCTCCGGCGGCGAGGGCGGTCTCGGTGGCCTGTCCGAGTACAAGGCGCCGCTGGGCATCGTCGGAGGCATCACCAGCCTCCTGCCCAGCATCGGTGGCGCCGCGATGGGCGGCGGCCTCCTCGCGGGAGCCGGCGCGCTGTCGCTCGGCCCCGTCGCCAAGGCGCTGGGCGATGCCCACCAGGCGGCCTTGAACATCGGCATGCTGCCTCAGCAGACCGCCGCGATCCAGTTCAGCAACTCCGTCGCGCGGCAGGGGGCGCAGGAGCAGGTCACCACCGCGCGCATGCAGCAGGCGCAGGACGCGATCACCTCGGCCCGTTCGATCGAGTCCGCGCAGATGAACCTGGCGTCGGTGGAGCGCTCCGCTGCCGCGCAGCAGGTGCAGGCGTTGCAGTCGGTGGTGCAGGCCGAGCAGGGAGTCCAGCAGGCCAACTATGCGCTGAGCGAAGCGCAGTACAACCTCAATCAGGCGTGGGAGCGGGCGCGGGAGAACCTGCGGGAACTGGACGACCAGCTCGCCGACTCCAAGTTGAGCGTGCAGGAGGCCCAGCTCGGCATCCAGCAGGCCCTGTACCAGCAGAAGCTAACCAACGAGAACGCCTACTCCACGCAACTGGACCGGCAGCAGGCCGCCCTGGCTGTCGCCCAGGCTCAGCAGCGGCTCGTGGACGCGCAGGACCAGCTGACCGCCTCCCAGTACAAGGCGAACCTGGCCAACCAGGAGGGCATCGACGGCTCCCAGGAGATCATCAAGGCGAAGCAGGCCGTCGTCGCCGCCCAGTACGGGCAGACCGACGCGCAGGCCCAGTACGCCATCGCGCAGCAGAACCTGACGAACACACAGCTCAACAACGCTTCCCAGGTCAAGGAAGCGCAGATGCAGCTGACGGCGGCCGTACAGGAGGCCGCCTACCAGCGGCAGATGGACGCCCGCAGCGTCGCCTTGGCGGAGCGCAATGTCTCCAACGTGGTCCAGGAGCAGCAGCTGCAGTGGGCCGCGATGAAGGCGACGGAGAACGAGGCCGCCAACCAGCTCGCCAAGGATCTGTCGCGGATGACTCCGGCGATGCGGGCCGTGGTCGAGCAGATCCTGGGGATGAACGGCGCACTGACGCGCATGAAGGAGGCCGCGCAGAACGCGGTCGCCCCGGGCTTGGCGCAGTTCGTTACGGGTCTGTCGCAGTCGATGCCGGCGCTGACGGCGGGTGTGTCCGCGATGGGTGCGGAGATCGGCAAGGTCTTCAGCACGATCGGTTCGGCGCTGCAG
This sequence comes from Kitasatospora sp. NPDC001683, assembly GCF_053596495.1. NCBI lineage: Bacteria > Bacillati > Actinomycetota > Actinomycetes > Kitasatosporales > Streptomycetaceae > Kitasatospora > Kitasatospora sp. NPDC001683. The sequence goes on along the minus strand of NZ_JBSFGK010000006.1, from coordinate 72,301 downwards.
TCGCAGGCGGGTCAGGACGTCCTTAAGGGGCTGATCGACAACGGCTTGAAGCTCGCCCAGACCGTCGCTCCGGCTGTCCAAAACCTCGTCGGTGCACTCGCCAAGCTCGGCGCGCAGAAGGGTGCGGCTGACGGGCTGGGTGGCGCGGTCGCGGGGATCGCTAACGGTCTGACGGCCGTGGTGAAGGCGATCGGGCCGTTCGTCGGCCCGCTGTCGTCCGGGCTGTCGACCCTGGGTCAGGCTCTGGCACCGATCGGCTCGCTGCTGGGTACCGTGGTCGGCCAGGCCGCGCAGGCGCTCGCGCCCGCGCTCGCGGCCTTGCTGCCGGCCGTGACGACACTGGCCGGCGCGCTCGGTCAGGGGCTGAGCCCGATCTTCCAGGCGCTCGGTCCGCTGCTGCTGCCGGTGGCGCAGGCGATCACCGGCGTGGTCCAGGCGTTCTCGCCACTGCTGCCGATCATCGGGCAGATCATCGGCCAGATCGGACAGGATCTGACGCCGTTGTTCCAGGCGCTGATGCCGGTCGTCCTGCAGCTCGCGCAGTTCCTGGCGAAGGATCTGCAGGTCGGGCTGGTCCAGACCCTTCAAGCGCTCCTCCCTCTGATACCGGCCGGCGTCAAGCTGATCGAGTCGCTGCTTCCGCTGGTCAGCCTGGTGCTCCGGCTCGGCGGCGTTCTCGTCGAGTTCGCAGGCAAGCTGATCGGTCCGGTGATCAGCGCGATCGTCTCGGTGGTCGCGGCGATCCTCGGCTTCGTGTCGCACTGGCGCGAGGCGGTCGACTGGATCGAGCAGAAGGCCTCCTGGCTGTGGCACGGGGTCTTCGAACCGATGTGGAGCGGCATCAAGCAGGGCACCGAGGCCTTCGTCGGTGGGCTCAAGAAGGTCTGGGACACTCTCGCGGCCATCTTCAAGGACCCCGTGGCCTTCCTGGTCAACACTGTGTACGACAACGGGATCGCGAAGCTCTGGAACGAGGTCACCGGCGCGCTCGGTATGCATGCCCTCGACCTGCCGATCATCACAGGCTTTGCCGCAGGCGGCATAGTCCCCGGCTACGCTCCCGGCCAGGACACCGTTCCGGCGATGCTCTCGCCGGGTGAGGCTGTGCTGGTGCCGGAGGCAGTGCAGGCGATCGGTCCGAGTGCCGTACTGGCGCTGAACGAGGCGTACGGCGGCGGCCGGCAGTCGGTCGCCAACCACTTCTCGGGTGGCGGCATCATCGGCGGTATCAAGGGATTTGTCGGTGGTCTGATCGACAAGGGCCTAGACCTTGCGAAGATCACTGCAGCGGTGGCCACGGGTAACGGTGAAGCTCTGACCAATGCCCTGGCCAAGCTCGTCGGAACCCAGGGCGCCAGCGGTGCCTACGCGAAGCTGATGCTCGGGATCCCGACGTCGCTGATCCACACCATGGTGCAGGCCATCCTCGGCAAGCACCCCTCATCGGGCGGAAGCAATGGCGGCGGTGGCGGCCCCATCCCCACCGGAGACCACCTGGCCATCATCGACGCGGCGCTCCAGGCCGCCGGGGTGCCCCCACCAGGCACGCAGGACGAATGGCGAGCCGGCCTCAACACGCTGATCGAGCGTGAGTCCGGCTGGAACCCCAAAGCCATCAACAACACCGACATCAACGCCCAGAACGGGGACCCGTCCCGCGGCCTCGCCCAGACGATCATGTCCACGTTCCTGAGCCACCACGTGCCCGGCACGAGCACCGACATCTATGACCCGGTCGCCAACGTTGCCGCTGCGGTCCGGTACATCGTGGCCGCCTACGGCAACATCAGCCGCGTGCAGCAGGCCAACCCCAGCCTGCCGCCAAAGGGGTACGACCAGGGCGGGTGGCTGATGCCTGGGACCATGCCGGTCAACGGCCTGGGCAAGCCTGAGGCCGTGCTGACGCCAGAGCAGTCGCAGGCGTTCGTCGCCCTGGTCCGGCATCTCGCCGGACAGGGGCCCGCGGGTGCGGCCATCGGCCGGCAGGTCACGGTCGAGCAGCACTACCACGGCACGCAACTCCCGACCGTGGAGCAGCAGGCCGACATGCAGCGGCGGCTCACGCTGGCGCTGAGCGGCGCCTGACCCCTGATGCGGGCCCAGCATGAGGCTCGGCCTCCAGTCGCGGTCACGCCTTGGCGATCCGTGTCACACCCATCCACAGCTGTTCCACCTGGGCGGCGGTCAGGGTCGATCGAGGCACGACGTTGACGTCGAACTTGATCGACCGCCCGGGCTGGATGGGCGCGGTCGTCGCATCGACTCCCGGCCCTCCGGACGGCCCCGTCTCACTGCCGATCGCCTGCGTGACGTGAAAGGAGTAACTCACCGGTGTCAGGCAGGGGTTGGTGAACTCGAACGTCACGATGACGACGTTCACGTCGAGTTGGGCGTTGAGGAGTTGGGCCTCGTTGCCGGAGTCGTCGGCCGGGATCCCGCACGGGTCGGCAGCGGTCTTCATGACCTCGACGTCGTCGAGTGCGGGCGCCCCTTCTGCCGGTTTGTAGGGAAGCCGCGCGGCAGGCACCGCCACCTCCAAGTGTCCCGCCGAAACAGCAGCAGGGGTCGGTGTCGCACTTGCCGTCGGGCTCGGGGACGCCGTCGAGGCCAGCGGCGGAGGCGGACTTGAAGCAGCGGTCGTCGCCGAGGAGGTCGGGGTTGGCACCCCGGTCGACGGCGGGGCCGCGGGCTGTGCCGTGGTGGTGCTGGCGCACGCGGTGGTCAGCAGGACGGCGGCGAGTGCCGCATGGGCGCGACGCACGGAACCCCTCCCCGGGGTTGTGGCGGTTTGGTGCCGCCAGTGTGGCAGCGGTCCGATCGCACCAGCCCGGGGCTTTGCCCGACCGTGACCGATACCAGCGCGAGGCACTGGAGGTGGTGACGGGTGGCGCCAGCCGCTGCAGGCCAGCCGTGGACGCTGTACCTGAACTTCTACAACGAGGCTGGCGGCGTACTGGCCGACCCGTCCGCCGTGCAGCTCGACATCACCTACGGGCAGCAGGTCGGGTTCGCCCCGGACATCGCGGGGCCCTACACCTATCAGGGAGCCAACCGGCCAGTGTCCGGCCAGGTGTGGCGCATCGGCGTCGGCCAGTACGCCTGCACCTGGAACATCCCCGCCACTGCCGCACAGGGTGTCTACGTCGCCAACTGGTCCTGCCAGTACGGCAGCAACGTCTTCCTCGGCGTCGAGGACTTCACCGTCGTCGGCGGCCTCACACTGCCGGTCCCCGCGGGCGACGTCGGATTCTGGACCGGCGGCATCACCTACGCCGGCATCGACATCGAGTTCGGCAAGGTGGACAGCAGCGGCATCTCGTGGCTGTGGCAGAAGCTGGACGGCTGGGACGGCCCCGACGTCCAGGGGGCGGGCGTCATCGCACGTGCCGGCGACCACGGCGGATGGGCCTCCCCCCAGTACTACGCGCCCCGCACCCTCACCTGGACTGTCACCGCATCCGCACCGACCCAGGCTCTACGGGACCAGGCCCGCGCACTGCTGCAACAGGCCGTGCCCATCAGTGACCTGGCGATGCTGCGCTACGACGAGCCGGTCCCCAAGTTCGTGTGCGTGAGGCGTTCTGGGAAACTCACCGAGGCCTACCCGACTTTGACTGACGTCACGTTCACGGTCGGGCTGGTCGCCCCCGATCCCCGCAAGTACTCCACCGTGCAGCGGTCTCTGCCGATCAGCCTGGCGCCTGCCGGGGGCGGCGGGGGCATGATGGTTCCGTTCACGGTGCCGTTCACCCTGGCGGCATCCGCTCCGCCGGGCGCAGCAGCCGCCACGAACGCCGGGTCGTTCCAGACGCCGCCGGTCGCGGTCATGTCCGGCCCCGTGACCGGCCCGACGCTCACCAACCTCGCCACCAACCAGACCGTGTCCTGGTCCGGACTGACCCTGGGCGCCGGCGACACCTTCGTCGTCGACTTCCTCAACCGGCAGGGCTTCGTCAACCCGACCGTGACCTCGACCTCGCCCGGCATGCCATCCACCGGCGGCACGTACTGGCCAGCCGACATCGCATCGTCCTGGTGGCAGCTCGCCCCCGGAACCAGCCAGATCGCCTTCGGCGGCACCGCCGGGTCCGGGGCCATGACCACCTACTACTGGCGGGACAGCTGGGTCTGAACCCCGCAGTCCGAGAGGGGAACCGATGGCAACGCAGGTGACAACGTCCGTGCCGCTGTGGCTGACCGGCAAGACGTACGACGGCAGCAGTGGTAATGACCTGCGCAACTCCTCTGTGACCGCGTACTTCTTCGACCCTGGCATCGTCACCAGTGGCAGCATCGGCCTGTTGGGCGGCGTCATCGGTGGCGCCGGCCTGCTGGTGTCCGCCGGCGCAGGCATGACGGTCAGCGTGCAGCCCGGCTCGTACGTCGTGCCGAACACGGCGACTCCGACGGCCGGCGGCTACGTTTCCACCCTCGCGTCGTCTGCGACGCTGACGGTGCAGACCGCTGACCCGTCGAACCCGCGGATCGACATCATCGTGGCCTACGTCTCCGACGTCGGGACCTCATCGAGTTTCGGCGCGGTGCAGATCATCACGGGCGTAGCAGCGGCGACCCCGTCCACGCCCGCCGCGCCGGCGAACTCCATCACCCTGTCGAAGCTCACCGTTCCGGCCGCCGCCACCTCCATCACCAGCGGCATGCTCGCCGACCAGAGGCCCTTCACGACGACGACCGGCGGCATCCTCGTCGCCCCGAAGGGCACTGTCACCGGCTACGCAGGGCAGATCGCCTGGGACAAGCCGTCCGGGAGCTTCTACCACAACAACAACGCCGGCGCGCAGCAGATGAAGGTGCTGCCCTGGTCGCCGATCATCAACACACTGACCTCGAATTTCAACTGGTACGGCACCGAGACGACGGTCCTCAGCGGCACCATCACCACCGACGGCGCCACCGACATCCAGGTTCTGTTCAAGTGGGGCGCCGTGTCCTCCAACAACAACGGCACGCCGAACTTCACCGTCCAGTTCCGCATGTACATCGACAGCACAGTCCTCGACAACTACTTCACCCCGAACTGCCCCACCGACGCCGGACTCTACGCCGGCGGATCCTGGTCGTACTTCACCAGCGGCGCCACCGGCGACACCCCGTCCGCTGGCACCCACACCGTCAAGGTCACAGCCCAGAACATGGTCGGCACCAACAACTGGACGACGGTGGTGGGCCAGAACAGCCGCATCCTCCTGCGGGTTCAACCGGTCACCCTGTGAGCGCCTACACCTACGCCGCTACCGACCTGATCACCGGAGCCGTCCTCGCCGACAACCTCCCCCTGTCCGTCCAGTCGTTCGGGATGCAACTCAACGGCTCCGGCACTCTCACCGGAACCCTCACCCTCAGCCAGACGTACGCGGCCAACGCACCCGCGGTCGCGGCCCTCGAATGCCGCCGCGCCGTGCTCTGGGTCCTCCAAGACGGCTACCCCGTGTGGGCCGGGATCGTCTGGGACTGGCCGGACCAGGGCCGCAAGCAGGGAACGCTCCCGATCTCCGCGCAGACCCTCGACAGTCTGTGGTCGCGCAGGTTGATCACCGACACGATCATCTACCAGCAGGTCGACCTGTTTCAGGCGTTCATCGACCTGGTCCGCTACGGCACCTCCAAGAAGTCGGCCTTCATCTCATCGGTGTCCCCGCCAGCCACCCGTACCTCCGCGTACCTGGCGATGGTTGCCCGCAACGGCGCCGTGTCCCGCTTGGTGGTTCCGCAGGGCGCAGCCGCGATCGCCGGCGTGCCGTGGACGGCCTCGTACGCCTACTCGGACCTGACCCAGGTCAGCAGCGCCTGGCAGGACATGTGCGCCTCCGGCAACCTCGAGTTCGCGTTCGTCCCCGGCATCGACTCCTCCGGTAATCTGGCGGTCTTCCTGCGCCTCGCCTACCTGAGAATGGGCCGCCCGGCCCCGTCATCCGGCTACACCCTCACCTACCCCGGCAACCTGATCGACTACGGCTACCAGCGCACCGGCAGCCAGAGCAGCAACGTCATCTGGGCAACCGCCCCACCCAACGGCGCAGCCCTGCAATGGCAGTCCGCCTACCCGCACGGATCCGACGCCCGAGACCTCGGCGCCGGCTACCCACTGATGGAATCCTCCGTCTCCTGGCAAGGCTCCTGGGTCACCGCGCAGTCGCAGATCGATGGCTTCGCCGACGGCGAGGTCCAGTTGCGCACCCAGGCCATGACCAACCCGGTCGTGACCATCGGCGGATCCGGCTACCCACGGCTGCGAGACATCGTCCTCGGCGACACCACCACCCTGGTCGCCACCTCGCCGCTGCACCCGCCCACCTCCACTGGCGCCCCCGGACTGCAGCAGCAGGTCCGGGTCGTCGGCTGGACCTGCCGTCCCGCCAGCACGCAACAGTCCGAGACGATCCAGCTCCAGACCTCCGGCGTCGTCACCGGATAACCCCCAGGAAGGTCAGCGACCCACTGATGCCCCTCTATCCGCGCCCGCTGGAGCAGCGCTTCCCCGCCGAACTCCTGGCCATGCAGCAGCGCCTGGGCCGCCTGGAAGTCCGCACCGCGGGAATCGACTCCGGCTGGCCACTCGCCGCACTTCCCGCGGTCATCGACCCGGCCTACACATCTGGCCAGCCCAAGGCCTACATCAACGGGGCCTCCACCCTCACGGGGCCGTACCAGCGTCTGTCGTCCTACACCCCGGCTGCAGGCGACCACGTCCTCGTCATGCCGGTCGGCGTGCAGCAGACCTACGTGATCCTCGGCAAATTGATCTGACCAGGAGACCCACCTTGACCGCGAGCGTGTACGGCATCACCCTGGCCGGCCTTCTGGACTGGCTGAACGTCATGGAGCCTCCTTACGGTGCCAAGGGCGACGGCGTCACCGACGACACCGCAGCCATTCAGAACGCCCTCAACGCCGCTCCCATCGGCGGCACCGTGTACCTGCCGCCGCCACCGGCCAACTACGCCGTCTCCGCGCCGCTCACGATTCCACCGCAGGTGCGGCTCCTCGGCTGGACCGGCACGCACATCGACGCCACCACGTGCACCATCAAACCGGTCGCCAGCTTCACCGGCGCCGCCGTGCTCCTTCTCCTCGACCAGACCACCGGCGGATACGCGCTGCCGAACGTGGACGCGCACATCGCGAACCTGACGATCGACGGTTCGAACCTCACCGGCACGACCATCGACGGCATCCAGGCGCAGGGCTACGTCCATGGTCTGACGATCGACAACGTGCAGATCCGCAGCATGCCGAACCATGGCATCGCCACCGTCAGCAACGCCTCCGGTACCCCGTACTCCTGGCGCGTCACCCGCGTTGTCGCCAACGCCTGCCTCGGCTATGGGTTCTCGATCAGCATGACGGACTCCACCTGGATGGACGTGCAGGCCATCGGCTGTGGCAAATCCGGCTGGTACCTGGGCCCCAACGCCAACTCGCATTTCCTCTCGTGCCGCGCGGAGTGGAACGCCTACGACGGGTTCACGATCACCGGCTCCACCGGCAGCGGCGCTGGCTCGGGCGGCTGCACATTCGTCAGCTGCAGCACCGACCGCAACGCCTACCACGGCGTCAACATCAACGCCACGGGCCCGACTCCGCTGATTTTCACCGGGTTGCTCCTGCGCCGCGACGGCAGGTCGTCCACCACCTCCGGCTATGCCGGGATCTGTGTGAACTCCGGCTCCACCGTCCCCGTGATCGTGAACGGTGCGACCGTCTTCCCCGGAACGAACGACGACAACACCGGCAACGCCTCCCCGCAGTACGGGTTCAGCATCGTCGGATCCAGCCGGAACGTCGCCCTCAACAGCGGCTTCTTCCAGGGCATCTCCGCAGGTATCCGCGATGACGGCACCAACTCCAACTGGTGGCGGTCCCCGAACGTCCTGGAGGCCACTGGCGCCACCAACACGCAGACGTTCGCCTCCGCGTTCAACTGGGCCACCACCGGACAGGGATCGATCTCCCAGAGCGCAGACGCCATCGCACTCCAGCTCTCCAACTCGGTCACGAACACCACCAATGCGCTGCTCAACTACGTCTCCGGCGGCGCGACCGGACTCGCAGCAAAGAGCAGGGCCACCGGCGACACTGTGGCCCGGTTCCAGCGCGACGTGGCCGGCAAGATGCAGTGGGGCTCCGGCAGCGCCACGGCCGACACCAACCTGTACCGCTCGGCCGCCGGCACCCTGGCCACCGATCAGACCCTGAGTGTCGGCCAGAGCCTGAGCGTCGGCGCGCACGCCCTCGGCATCGTCGGCCCGCAGGAGACCGGCTTGCAGGCCTGGGTCTTCGATCCCGCGAACGTGGCCTCCGGGAAGGCCGGGACCGCGGGCACGCTGTACCTGGCGGCGCTCTATGTCGCCAGGGCGGTGACCGTGACCAAGCTGCTGTGGGGGATCAACACGGCGGGTGCTTCGCCGACTTCGGGTCAGAATTTCGTCGGCTTGTACAGCTCTGCCGGTTCGCTCCTCGCGTCGGTCGGCGTGGATGCCAGGGTCACCAGCACCGGCATGTTCACCGAGACGATCAACGTGGCGGTCACGCCCGGTCAGTACTGGGTCGCATTCATGTTCAACGCGACCACGATGCCGTCGGTCTACCGCGGCCAGGATCTCAACGCGACGCTCATGAACTCCGGGGCATCCACCAGCACCCTGCGCTTCTGCACGAACGGCACCGGCCTGACCACAGCCCTGCCGGCGAACATCACTCCCGCCTCGAACGCGGCGGCGCAGTACTCCTACTGGGCCGCCATCGGATAGGCGGCGACGCAGCCCCGCAAACGCATCCCAACGCCCTCGAGCCATTGGCCGGGGGCTTCTTCATGCCCGAAGGAAACTCATGGCGCTGCCCAACCTCGACGCGCTCGACAAACACAAGACTGGCGGGTTCCCCCCGGGATACCCATCGTCTGTACGAACCTTCTACAGCCCGGTCGACGACGTCCACAGCATGCTGCTCGACCTCGTCCAGTCCGCCACCAGCTCGCTGGTGGCGGCGCTGTACGGCTTCGACGACGACGAACTCGCGAACGCCATCCGCACGAAGCTCGCCGATGAGAAGGTCTTCGTCCAGCTCACCCTCGACTCCAGCCAGGCGGGCGGCGTGCACGAGCGGACGCTGCTAGCACGCGAGAGCTACCCGGCGTCCAGTGTGGCGATCGGCCGCAGCGAGCACGGCGCGATCATGCACATGAAGATGCTGATCGTCGACGGCCTTGACGTCGTCACCGGCTCCACCAACTGGAGCCACTCCGGCGAAGCACTCCAGGACAACCAAGCCACCGTCATCCGGGACCCGCTTGTCGCCGCCGAAGCCCGCGCCCGCATCGACGCCATCCACCAGCACATGCTCAACACCCCCAAGAGAGCTGCCGCATGAGACGCACAGACTCCACCGAAGCATCGGCGCACCGGCATCCCGCCAACCAAGCCCGGCACGATGACCGCGCCTTCGGCGACCGCGTAGCTGACAGCCTCGCCGGTGGAATGGGTAGCTGGCGGTTCATCATCGGCCAGGCAGTGTTCACTGCGGCGTGGATCGCCGCGAACACCGTGCACGGATGGTCCCGCTGGGACGAGTACCCGTTCGTCCTGCTCAACCTCGTCTACAGCTTCCAGGCAGGCTTCACCGGCCCGATCCTGCTGCTCAGCCAGAACCGGCAGGCTGAACACGACCGGCTGCGGGCAGAACACGACTACGACGTGAACGAGGAAGCGCTCGCCTGGAACCGGGCGATCGCTACGCACCTCGGCATCAACGATCCGGCGACTGGGAAGGGGACCGGCTGATGGCGAACGCCCGCGGCTACGACGTCTCCGACTACCAGTCCTCGATACCCGACGACGCCGAGTTCGTGATCGTGAAGGCGTCGGAGGGCGCCCGGACCGAGCAAACCGGCTACGCGGCAAAGGTGGCCGAAGCCCGGCGTCGGAACATCATCGTCGGGCACTACCACTTCATCCACTGCGAGAACGACGTCCAGGGCGAGATCGACCACTTCTGTCGCGTGGTCGGCCCCGTCCCAGCTGGCGAACTGCTGGTCCTGGACTTCGAGCCGTACGGTCAGCCGGTCTCGGACAGCGCTGCGACGGCGGCGAAGAACGCCTGGCTCGCTGCCGTGAAGGCCAGGTATCCGAACAACCGCGTGGGGCTGTACACGAGCGTCGACTGGTGGCACCGCACCGACGACAACTGCGCGAATTTCCTGTGGATCGCCGACTACGTCACCCCCGGTTCTCCGCGAATCCAGGCGCCGTGGCGGTTCCACCAGTTCACGGACGCACCGCTCGACACCAACGTGTACTGCAGCACCATCGACGACCTGCGCGTCTGGGCTGGTGCGTCGGCACCTGCTCCTTCTCCCGGTCCGGCCGCCCCCGGGCCGTGGATGCCTCCGGGCCGGGTGACGCGTGATCAGTGGGGTGCGGTCGCACCGTCGGGGTCGTACACGCCGATGACTGGCGCGCTCGGCGTGAAGGTCCACTACCTAGGCGAGTCCTACACCTTCGACGATCACGCGACGTGCGCTGCGTACGTCCGCAAGGTCCAGGCAGCTCACATGGCTGACCCGAAGGAACACTGGCTCGACATCGCCTACAACGAGCTGGTGTGTGAGCACGGGTACCGGTTCGAGGGCCGCGGCCACAACGTGTGGTCTGGCGCGAACGGCAACACAGAACTCAACGCCCAGCACTACGCGATCTGCGCGCTCCTCGGCTCGACCGGCTCCACCGTGCCCACCGACGCCCAGCTGAACGGTCTGCGCGACGCGATCGAGGACTACCAGGCCAACGCCGCCGCAGGCCCCGAGATCCGTGGCCACCGCGACGGTTACCCCACCGACTGCCCCGGCGGCCCCCTGTACGCGTGGGTGCAGGCCGGCGCCCCACGCCCTAACGCCCCGTCCCAGGAGGACGACATGCCCATCACCGACGACGACGCCGCGAAGATCGCCCACGTCATCTGGAACTACCACCTGCCGCACCTGCGCGACGACTGGACCGCGGATGGAGACCTCGCCGCGTACTGGTTCGTCGCTGGCAAGGACGTCAGCGACCGTGCCAACGCGCGGGCCTTCGCCGAGCTGCAGACGACCCTCACCGCCCAGACTGCCGCGATCACTGCGCTGGCCGCCCAGATCACGGCCCAGCACCCGGACGTCGACACCGCCGCCGTGGTCGCCGCGGTGCAGCAGGCGATCGCCTCCGCGACGGTCCACGTCCAGGTCGACGTCGCCGGCACTCCCGCGTCCACGACCGCCCCTGCGACCCCGACCAGCTGAGGAGCTGCCCCATGTCCGACTCCGCACGCCGTACCGCCCGTACGGTGCTCGCCGTCGTTCCGGCGCTGGCCGCCGGCCTGCCGCTGCTGGTTCGTACCGCTGGCCTGCCGGACACCCTGCCGGGTCTGGGGACCGTGCTCGCGGTCGCCGCGGCGATCACCCGCGTTCTGGCGCTGCCGCAGGTCGACGCGTGGCTGCCGTCCTGGCTGAAGATGGCGCCGGCGCCTGCGGCGGGGCCGTCCGCTCCGACCGTGCTGCCGCCGGCGGACCCGCCGATGGGGAGCCACGAGTGAGTACCCCGCCGCCGGACGCCGGGGTGTACATCAGCCCGGCGCAGACGCACGCGGAGGTGAGGCGGATCGCTGACGGCCAGATCCGGATGGAGGCCAAGCTTGACGCGATCCTCGGCGACCAGCGGGAGCATCGGGAGACGATCGCGGACCACGAATCCCGCATCCGGCACCTGGAGGCTAACCGCTGGCCGCTGCCGACCATCTCGGCGATCGGCGCGATCATCGCTGTCGTCGCCTCCGTGGTCCCGCTCATTCACTGAACCACCGCGCCCCCGCCCGGCCACGTGCCGGGCGGGGGCGCTTCGTAGTGTCGTCAGCCGGCGGCCTTGTCGTACTCGGCGGCCTGGTCCGGGGTCAGCGCCTTGGCGACGCGCACAAGCACCGCGCCGTGGACGAAGTCGTACTCGGCGAAGATCGGCTGGGCCTTGCCGATGGCCTCGATGTAGGCGGCGCGGGCCTTCGCGTCCTCGGCGGAGGCGAAGACTTCGACGGTTGCGCCGCGGTCGGCGCCCGACGCGTGGGTGTCCTCGATGCGGCTGTCGGTGATAACGGTCGCGCTCAAGTACTGGTGTGGCCGGCCGAGGAGCTTGTTGGGGTCGTCCGCGGCGGTGACGTTTGTGGTGGTGGTGACGGTGTGGACCGCCTTCTTGATCTTCGCGGCGATGGCTGCGGCGTCCTGACCGGCGGCGTCCGGGGCGGCCTTCGGGCTCCCGGTTGCGGTCGCTGTGCCTGCGGCCGTGAGGGTCGGGGCTGGGGCGGCCGGCCTGTCCGTGGTGCTGCTGGAGCAGGCGGCGGTGGCGGCGAGGAAGCCGGCGGTGAGGAGGGTGAGGGTGGTGCGGCGCATGGTCCCCCCTGGGACGTGGTGCGGGTGGTGGGGGGACCGTATCGGCGTGGGCGTGCCGTTTGGGGGTGGTTTGGCCGAGCTGTGACCAAACGGGTCAGGCCGCGGCTGGCTCGCCGTCGATATAGGCCTTGGCGGCGTCCAGGGAAGCCTGCCAGGTCTGCGCGTAGCAGGCCGCGGCCCGGGCTTCCTCCCAGATGGGGTGGGCGCGGAGGGTGAGTGCCCGGTCGATGTAGGTGTCTCGTGCGGCATCTACGTCGCCGCCGGCCTCTCGGGTCGTAGTCATCGCCCGGTCGGCCTCCACCACGGCAACATGGAGGGGCAGCAGATCATCCGGGAGCGGCAGAGGCTTGGGCATGCCGCCATCGTACGAGAGACCACCGACAGGACACCCCGCCCCCGCTAGGCTCGCGGCGTGACCGTGCGATCTGTGGTGTTCGACATCGGCGAGACCCTGACCAGCGACACCCGGTACTGGGGGGACTGGGCCCGATGGCTTGGTATCCCTGCCCACACGATGTCCGCCCTGGTCGGTGCGGTGTTGGCCCAGGGTCGGGACAACGCCGACGCGATTCGGATCGCCCGGCCGGGCGTGGACGTCGCTGCCGAGTGGCAGGCCCGGCAGGCCGCCGGGCAGGGTGACCACCTCGACGAATCCGACCTGTACCCGGACGTGCGCCCAGCTCTGGCCCGGCTGCGAGCGGCGGGGGTGTGGGTAGGGATCGCGGGCAACCAGAACCCGGCGGTATCTGCGCTGTTGCGCGGGCTCGACCTGCCGGCAGACGCCATTGCGACGTCTGGCGAGTGGGGGGTGTCCAAGCCAAGCTCTGCCTTCTTTGATCGGGTGGTGGCCTGGGCACCCGGTGAGCCTCACGAGATCGTGTACGTCGGCGATCATCCGGCAAACGACGTCGCGCCCGCCCGGGCCGCTGGCCTGCGGGCGGCGCACCTTCGCCGCGGTCCGATTGGTCTTACCACCAGCGCGCCGGATGCGGACTGGACGGTCGCTTCGCTGACTGAGCTGGCTGATCTGCTGGTCGGTCAGTAGCAGGACTGCCCCGGCGGCGTGACCGTCGGGGCGAATCCGCCCAGCGCCCGCGTGGCGCCGGTACCGTTCCGAGTGCGACCACGGAACGGAGCCCAGAGTATGCCCGGAACGACTGCTGCCGCACTCGGTCAGCGGATCGAAACTGCTCGCCTGGCGGCCGGATTGACACGACGTCGGCTGGAGGAGCTTACCGGCGTCTCGTACAGCACGATTCGCAAGGTCGAGGGCGGCGAGCGGTCACCAGGTGACGGGGTTCTGGACGCGCTGGCCCGTGCCCTTGGCCGAACGCCGGAGGATCTGCTGGAGGGCCCTGGTCGTACCGATAGCAGGGTGCACGAGGCCATCCCCGAGCTGCAGCGCGTGATCGCCGCGTACGACCTGCCGGACGACGGCCCGGTTCGGCCACTCCACGAGCTGGCAGCTGACGTCGACCGGGTGGTCGAGGCCCGTGTGCAGTCGCAGTACGCGCACCTCGCCGAGCAGGTGCCGCATCTTCTCGGAGAGTTGTTCCGCGCCGTCGACCAGGCTCGGGGAACTGAGCGCGAACAGGCCGCCCGTCTCCTCGCGCTAGCTGCAAGGTCGGCGGACGCGGTGGCCTACAAGTACGGCTACGGCGACCTTTCGGCCCGGCTGGTGGAGCTGATGCGCTGGGCCGCGTCGATCGTCGCTGAACCCGCCCTCGAAGCTGCCGCGGCGTACGTCCGCATGGAGATCTACTTCTCCGCCGACCGGCTCGGTCCCGGCCTCCGGTCGCTCCGTGCCGCCATCGACCGGATGCCATCCCCGACGACGGAGCCGCTCGCCGCGGCTGCGGCAGCCCTGCACATGCGCGCGGCGGTCGCTGCCGGCCGAATGCGGCGCGCGGACGAGGCCCGGGAACATCTGCGGGACGCCGAGGCACTGGCGTGCCGGGTCCGGGAGCGGCTCTACGACGGCACCGCAGTAGGGCCTGACAGCCTGGAGATCCACCGGCTTTCGGTGGCGGTGGAGCTGGGCGAGCCGCAGGATCTCCGTGACGCGGTAGCGGCGGCGGCCCGCTGGGCGCCCCCGCAGGAGCTTCCGGCTGAGCGTCGGTCGCACTACTACATCGACCTCGGCCGGGCCCAGATGCTCCTGGGCCGGCCCCAGCATGCCAAGGAGTCGCTGATGGTGGCTCGGCGGATCGCGCCGCAGCACGTCCGGGAGCACGGCCAAGTGCGGGCGGAGCTGGCCACGATGGTCAGGCTGTCGCGCGGTCGGGACGAGCAACTGTTGCAGTTCGCGCGGTGGGCCAAGGCAGTCTGAGGGGGTGCCACAGGTTGTGGCACTTTCGGGGGTAGCCACCGGGGACGCTTAGGGCCGTGACAGAGACACCGACAGCAGTGGTTGTCGAGCCGGGGTCAATAAGCCCCGCTCGGCTGCACGGGGAGGCCTCCATCAGCTGCGGGTCGCCCGAGCCCCCAATGATTGCGGCCGGCTGGGTCTACACGTCGACCGGCTCCAAGACGGCCCCGCTCGGTTGGCCCGTCGTGGCCCACCACTCCTGCCTCGCGGACGTGCCGTGAGCACCGCCGAGCTTGTGAACATCGACCCGCGCGGACGCCATCGGCGAGCCCGCCGGGACTCGCAGGAGCACGCTGCCGCAACGACGGCCCGCATGCGACTGGACGAGCATCGCAGCGACAGCGGTCGGTGCGACACCCCGTGGCCCTGTGCCGTCGCGACGGACGCCCTGAACAAGGACCCGTTCCATGATGCCGGAGGAGGACCAGGTCATGAACCCCGATGACACCTTGACGGTCGCGGTGGACGGTCACCTGGAGCGTGTCACCAAGCCCGCGCTGGAGGCTCTCGACGTGTTGTGGGCGACCGTGCGCCATCTGCCGATCAGCGAGTACGAGCTCAAGGCCATGAGCTGGATGCTCGCGTCCGGCAGTACGGCGGACCTGGAGCGCATGATGGACGGGGCCGGGGTCGTCGATTGGACTCTGGGGCTGGACGGTGGCGGCCAGGCGACCGTGCGAGTTTGGCATGGCGACGGCCTGACTCATGCTCAGCGGGTCGCGGCTCGGTACAGCGTGGTGCGGGTAGAGGCTGACACGCTGGGGCGTCGTATGTGGGGGATCCGCGACGCCATGTCCGGCCGCCTGGTGGCCAGTTCCGGGTATCGTCCCCTCCGGTTCTCGACCCCGGAGAGCGCCCGCGAGTGGATCCGCAGTCGGGTGAATTTGGCGGGCTACCGCAGCACGCGGCACCTGGCAGGCACCGAGTGAGCGCCGTCGGGGAGATGCTGGTCGCCCCGGTCGAGTACGGGCAGTGCGTGACGTGCCGGGGCTGGGGGCGGGGGCCCTGGGTTGCGGACCTCACCGCCCACATCGCGCTGGTGCTGCACTGCCAGCCGTCCCATCCGAACAACCCGCCGCCGCCAAACCCGCCGACGGAGTAGCACCACAGCCCCTGGCCGGCCGTACGGCGGTACGGCCGGCTAGCCGGGCCCCGGTCACCCGTAGAACAGCCTCCACGTCGGAACGCTGAACGCCCGGGCAATGGCTACAAGGTCGTCGACTCCGGCCGAGGTCATTCCGTGCTCGTAGTGACGGATGGTCTGCCGGTCGCGCCCGATGATCTCGGCCAGCCGCTCCTGCGTCATGCCGTGCGAGCGGCGCAGGTGCCGGATCCGTTCGCCGACCGCGCGGCGCTCCTGTAGCTGGTGGGCGTCGGGTCTGCGGCGGGATGGGGTCGGCACCCCTTGACGCTGGCGCGATCATGATCAAAAGTCTGCATACCAAAGCCACCATTTGATCGATTGCACGTTCGATACGATTACTACCTGCAACCGGGGGGACCGGAACCAGGAGCATGCACTGGCCAGCGCGACCTACAACCTCACCGTTGACGGCATCGTCGAACCAAAGGAGCACCAAAGCCTCAGCTCCGCCACGGCGGCACTCTGGGCGATCCTCGACTCACTGCCGATCAGCCCGACCGAGCGCCAGGCCTACCGCTGGTTCCTCGCCGAGCCCGACCGGGTCCACGATTTCATCGACCGTGACGGCCAGATGTCGTTCAAGTTCAACCTCGGAGGCACTCCCTACACGGCCGTCATCAAACCAACTGACTAGCCGCCGTTCCGGGACCACCAGTACACAAGCTGCACAACGTTCGCACTGCCCGTCAGCTCCCGAAGGGCCGCCACCCGCGAGGCGATGGTGCGCTTCGACACCGCCATCTCCTCTCCGATCTCCTCATACTCCTTGCCCTGACTGAGGCCGACGAGGATGCGCTGGTGCATGGCGGTGAGCCGGGGCACATCCTGCTGCATGCCGTCCCAGATCTGGGCCCGCGCCCAGTCCCGCTCGAAGATCGACACCAAAAGGGCCACCAAGCCCTCATCGGTGACGAACATCGCCCGGTCGGGCGCCTTCCCCTCACCTTCCCAAGGCGTCAGGACCGAGGTGATGGCAACCCTGCGGTCAATGATGATCGCCCGGTTGAAGTCGACACTGGTCCGCACCTGAGCACCCTGCTCGGTGACCACCTGGGCCCACCTACACGTCGGACCGTCAGCCCGAACGCTGGGCAGGTAGATCGTCCGCATATCGGCGCCGCGGTTGATGACGCCGAGGTCCCGCTGGTACGACAACGCCAGCATCTCAGCCGGGCGGGGGCCTGTCGGCTGGGCCGTCAGCAGCTCCTTCTCGCAGGACTCCAGGAGCGGTGTAAGTGTCCGGTTGATGGCCTCGTAGCCGGTCACGTATTCCACGCCAACGCCGGGCCGGCTCGGATGGATGCGCTGGTAGGCGGTCGCCAGGTCCCGCATCTGACTCGGCACGGACTGCGCCTCTACCAGGAGCTGACTAGCCACCGTCTGCAGGTTGTCCTGCCAGTCCCGGACGGCCGCCTGCACATCAAGGGCCACGTACTCGTCCTCTTTGTGCGGGTGCGGGGCAATCAGGCCGACCCCAAGTAGTTGGTCGCGCTCCGGGCTCTGTGGAGGGTCGGTCTGCTCACCCGTGAGCACTCGCAGGTAGAGGGCCTTGGCTGCAGGCGTGAGAAAGAGTCGACTATCCGGCGTGACCGAATTGACCATGATGATCCCTGTTTGATGGCTTTTACCCTTTTGCATCTGGATGCAATTTTCAGATGATAACGGGTGAAGACTTGATTCAAACCGGAACGATCGCGAACATTGGGGCGCACGGGAAAACAGCGCCCTCCGTGCAATTCCCCCACACCACGGCTGCCCCTGGCAGCGGAAGGGGTCTCCTATGTCCGCCCGCACGACCCTACGGCGCGTCGCAGTTGCGGTCGCCATCACTGCGGCCCTCGCAGCCGCCGGGGCTCTCGCATCGGCCGCGTCCACCGCGGCGCCCGAACGAAGTGTCGCCGACTCCACCTGGGGCGGCATTGCCCCGCCGCAGCCAGCCCCGGCCACAACGCCGGTCTCCTACGCTCCGATGGACTCCACCTGGGGCGGCTGACCAAACAGAGAGACCCGGCCGCCAGCTGCCCGCTGCGGCCGGGTCTCTACGACGCCCGCCCCTCAGTGCCCGACGGAAACGGGCACTGGGAGGTGGGGGCTGGGGGGCACTTGCATGGTCGGATGCTCGAGCATCGTAGCCACCGTGCTGCCAGTGCCAACACCCTCCCAATAGCGGGGGTTGTGGTGGCATATGCCGTGTGGACCGACCGGTCCGTATGGTCCTCAGCGCCGGGTCGCTTCGCCAGGCTTCCCATCCACCCGTGCCTGGCGAAGCGGCCTCATTGTGTGTATTAGAGGCGTCATCGTGGGAGAAGGCGGGGATGGAGTCGACCGCGTCGCCGACGCTGAAGCCGCTGACGCCCTCACCGACGGCATCCACCGTCCCGGCCGCCTCGTAACCGGGAGTGGCGAGCGGCTTCGGCTCCTCCAGGTAGTTGCCCGAGCGGAAGAGGGCCTCGGCACGGTTGAGGCCCAGGGCCTGGACCCTGATGCGCAGTTCTCCCGGCCCGGGCTCGGGCAGGGGCACCTCTCGCACGGTCATGACCTCCGGCGCGCCGGGAGCGGTGAAGACGACTTTCCTGGGCATGGCGCTCTCCCCATCAATGGACGGTATGCGATGAGCCGGCGGGTGCGGTTCGAGTCCCACCCAAGCGCGGACCGGACCGGCTGTCAAACTTCGACCAGCATCGGAATATGGTTCTCGAGACGTGTGTTGTACGGAAGTTGAGAAACCGTCACACCACCCTGACGAGACCCCGATCCGGGCGGGCGTAGGGTGGTCGTCCGTGATCGAGGACGACGCGCTGCAGGAATGGGCCGGCACCCGCCGGTGGGTGGAGGGCGTGCTCGCGCCCGGTGAGCGGATCACCCGGGTACGGGCACTCCAGGGCGGCTGGACCTCGCAGATGCGCCGCCTGGACATCGAACCCTCCGACGACGGCGACGACGGCAGGGGCAGCGACGACGGCAGTGGCGGCGGGGGTTACACGCTGGTGCTGCGTTCCTTCGTCAAACCGTTCTACCGCCGGCACGCCCCGGCCATGCTGGAACGCGAAGCCGGCGTACTGCGCCTGCTCGAGGCCGGCGCCATCCCCGCGCCGCGGCTGCGCGCGGTGGACGCCACGGGCGCGCACTGCGACGACCCGTCGCTGGTGATGACCCATCTGCCCGGCAGCGTACGGGTGCACGAGGACGCCGACGTGGCGCGCCGCACCACCCTGCTGGCCGGGCAGCTGGCGACCCTGCACACCCTCGAGGTGCCCGATCAGGAACGTCCACGGCCCTGGCAGGCCTGGACCAGCCCCGAACGCGTACAGGTGCCCGCCGCCACCGAACGAGCGGGACTGTGGAAGCGGGCGGTGGAGCTGATCGACCGTGAAGCGCCCGCACACCACGCCTGCTTCCTGCACCGCGACTTCCACCCCGGCAACGTCCTGTTCACCGGCCACGGACCGCAGCTGGCGATCAGCGGCGTCGTCGACTGGGTGGAGACCTCCTGGGGTCCGTCCGACCTGGACGTCGCCCACTGCAGCACCACGCTGGCCCTCCTCCACGGCGCACCCGCCGGCCTGGCCCTCGCCGACGCCTACGAGCAGGCCGGCGGCACCCTCACCGCCGACGGCCGGGATCACCTCTACTGGCGGCTGCTCGACGCCCTGGCGTTCGCCCCGGACGCGGAGAAGGTCGCCGTGCCCTGGCGCGAGCTGGGGCGCACCGACCTGAGCGCGCCGGTGCTGGCCGGGCGCCTGGAGGACTACCTGCAGGCCCTGTTCGATCGCTACGCGTAGCCGGTACGGGCGCCGGGCAGCATCCCCCCGACCCGCCCCACCCAGGCGGCCAGAGCCACCGCCAGGTCCTTGGCAGTAGGATCGGCGACGTTGTCACCCGCACACCGCCGGTAGGAGGCTTTTCATGGCTCAGGTCACGCTGAAGGGGAACCCGATCGAGGTCGGCGGCGCGCTGCCCGCGACGGGCAGCCAGGCGCCGGCGTTCACGCTGGTCGGCGAGGGCCTCACGGACACCTCGCTGAAGGACTTCGCCGGACGGCGCAAGGTCCTCAACATCTTCCCCAGCATCGACACGCCCACCTGCGCCACCTCCGTGCGCACCTTCAACGCCAAGGCCAGCGCGCTCGAGAACACCGTGGTCCTGTGCATCTCCGCCGACCTGCCCTTCGCCCAGGCACGGTTCTGCGGCGCGGAAGGCCTGGAGAACGTCAAGACCCTCTCCACCCTGCGCGGACGCGACTTCCACAACGACTACGGCGTCTCGATCGACAGCGGCCCGCTCGCCGGCCTCACCGCCCGCGCCGTGGTGGTCCTCGACGAGAACGACACCGTCCTGCACACCGAGCTCGTCGCCGAGATCGCCGAGGAGCCGAACTACGAGGCCGCCCTCGCCGCCCTCAACTGACGCACCCCACCAGCGACCCGCCCCACACCGCACACCGGTGTGGGGCGGGTCCGCGTTCTCCGGCTCCCACGCCGGGAGACCGCACACGCTCACCGGTCCGCAGGATCCAGACGTCGCCGCGGACCGTCGTCACCACCGGCGGAGGGGCCCGGTCCTCGATCCGCAGCCACTCGATCGACCCCGTCCCCGGTCGGGACCAGTCGGCCGGGTCGACGGACCAGAGCACGACCTGCTTGCCGAGCGCCGCCGCCCGGGAGCGCGCCGATCGCGGTCCGGATCCTGCCGACGGCCCCGCGTCCAGCCGGCCGTACAGCCATGCCTGCCCCCCTGACGTCGGAGCTGCCGGATGGGCGACAGGCGGCCGGTGTGCGCCGACGACTGCCGAGGTCGCGACCCACCAGGGGACGAAAGTGGGTGAAATCGACCAGCCGGACGGCGGGTTGATCCCGACGACAGACAGGGAGAGCCACGGTCGGCGCGGAAACGGTGTGGCGAACGGCGTCGGCGGGCGCTAAGCTCCCCAGCGATGACCACCTATGTTGATCACGGATCGGAGGTCTCGTTCGCTCAAGGTGAGTGCTGATGCACACTCACACCGCGAACGGAGACGACTCCCGCCTCTCCTTCTGGCGGCGCGTACGCGAGTACGCCGTACCGCCCTTCATGATCGAAGCCGCCACCGCACGTCGACTGTCCGGCGACTGGGCCGGGGCCTGCGCCGCGGCCAATGTCGAGATCGACTTCCAGCTGCACCGCGTCACCCGCACCCACGGCCGGGAGCTCGCCGACCGACTACGGGCCGATCTGCGCTGCCTGGCACCGGAGTTGCTGCGCTGGCACCTGCCGAGGACCGCACCCGACGGGCTGCTGCGCGCCGGGCTGACCGTGCCGCTGGTCCGGTACCCGGGCGAGCGTCGGGTGCACCTGGTGGTCCGCACACCGCCCGCCTGGGCGGAGTTCGGGCAGCGGGTCAGCCTGGCACTCTGGGACGGCTCCGACGCCGGCCCCGCCCCGCATCCGCGCCCACGCCCCAGCCGCCGGTTCCGCCTCGACCTGCACCGGCACCTCTGGGACGCGAGCCGCAGTGGGGAGTTGGCGCTGCGCGCCGGACTCGGTGCGCCAAGTGACCTCCACCAGGAGGGACTTGGCGTGTCCGATCTGCGCTGTGCGGTCGACCGCTGGGCCGCCGAGGCCGAGCTGCTGCTGCGCGCCGACGGACTCCCCGCGGGGCCGGTGGTGGTGCGGTTGGGGCGTCGGCGGCGGTTGCTGCTCACTCCGGACGCGCCGCCCGCCGAGGCGACCGGAGCGGTCCGCGCCCTGCCGCTGCTGCCCGACGCCGCGACCTGGGTACTGCCCGACGCCGACCTGCTGCACAGCGGGGCGATCGAGCCCGACCGGTTGCACCCGCTGGTCGCGGCCGCGCTGGTGCCTGGGCACCGAGCCGCCCGACACCCCCAACCGCCCCGGGGGCTGCGGCTGGTGGAGTGCCGCGGCGCCCGGCACCGGATCGCGGTGGTCGACGGCGTGCTGACGGCGCTCGACCACGACCCGGCCCAGCTGCGTCGCGAGGAGCTGCTGGCCGCGCTGTCCGGCACCCCGCTGCCTTGCCTGCGCGCGATCGACCAGGCGCACCGCAACCCGGCCGAACTGGCCGGTGTGCGCGAGCGGTTGAGCCACGGCGACACCGCCGGGGCGCTGGCCGTGGTGGAGGGTCTGCTCGGCCCGCAGGCGGCGCTGCGGGACGGCCCGCTGCGGGAGGAGCTCGCGGCGGCGGCGGAGCGCCGGGTCGTCTACGGCCTCTACCGGGCCGGCCTGACCGTCGACCAACGAGCCAAGACCGAACAGAGCAAGGTCTCCTACGCCCTCCATCTCGCAGAGGGCCCGATCCGCGGCACCGTCTACCCGTTCCCCCGGCCGCCTCGCCCCGCCAGCCGCTGAAAACCCCTGACTTCCGACTTCCCAAGGTGATCACCCATGCCCATGCCCACGTCCATGCCCATGCCCATGCCCGCGCACGCCCGGCTCGACGTCGCCCGCCAACTGCTCGACCTGCTCGGCGACACCCGCACCGAACCCCGTCCCGACGACCAACTGGAGGCCCTCACCCTCGCCGTGGCCGCCGACCTGCCCGTCCTGCTCTGGGGCGAACCGGGCATCGGCAAGACCGCGGCCCTCAACCAGCTCGCCGAGGCCCTGGACCTGCCACTGACCACCGTCATCGCCAGCGTCCACGAGCCCTCCGACTTCTCCGGCCTGCCCATCGTCGGTGACGACCCGGCACAGCAGGGCGTCCCGCTGGCCCCGCCGGACTGGGCGGTGCGCCTGGTCCGGGCCGGGCGCGGGCTGCTGTTCCTGGACGAGCTGTCCACCGCGCCGCCCGCTGTCCAGGCCGCGCTGCTCCGGCTGGTCCTGGAGCGGCGCATCGGCGCGCTCCAACTGCCGCCGGGCGTACGGATCGTGGCGGCCGCCAACCCCCGTTCCTCGGCGGCCGACGGGTGGGAGCTGAGCCCGCCGCTGGCCAACCGGTTCGTCCACCTGCAGTGGGTGCACGACCACGAGGTGGTGGTGCGGGGTCTCGGCGGGGTGTGGCCGGTCGCCACCCTTCCGCGGCTCGATCCGGCGGCGCTGCCGGCGGCGGTCGCCTTCGCCCGCCGGGCGGTGTGCGAACTACTCACCGTGCGGCCGGAGTTGGTGCACCGGCTGCCGACCAGCGAGACCAAGCGCGGCGGCGCCTGGCCGTCCCCGCGCAGCTGGGACATGACCTTGCGGCTGATCGCTTTCGCCACCGCGGCCGGCTCCTCCCGGGAGGTGCTGTCGCTGCTGGTCCGGGGCACGGTCGGGGACGGTCCGGGGCTGGAGCTGATGGCGAGCATGGACCGGATGGACCTGCCGGACCCGGAGCAGCTGCTCGCGGACCCGGCGGGCGCGGTGCTGCCCGAGCGCGGGGACCTGCGCCAGGTGGTGCTGGACGGGGTGGTGGCCGCGGTGCGCAACCGGCCGGAGCGGGCGCGGTGGGACGCCGCCTGGGCGCTGCTGCTGCGGGCGCTGGAGAGCGGCGCGCCGGACGTGCTGGTCGTCCCGGCGACCACGCTGGCCTCGCTGCGCCGGGAGGACTGGGAGGTCCCGGAGGCGATCGAGCACCTCGCCTCGACGGTGGCCCTGTCCCGGCGGGCCGACCGCGCCGCCGGTCGCGTCGCCGCCCGCACCAACGTCACGGCCGGCCGATGAGCGCGGGCGCCACGCCGCCGGACACCGGCTGGAACACCCGGCCCGCCCCGACCCCGCTGGACCTCGGCAGGCGCATCCGGCCCAAGGTCGCCAGGCCCGCCCCCACCCCCGGGGACCCCGACTGGCAGGTCAAGCCGCAGGCCGGCCCGCCGGAGCTCCGCCCGCTGGACCTCGAGAAGCTCTACGCCGCCCGACTGCAGGCCGTCCGGGCCCGCCCCTATCTGGCGACCGCGTTGTTCGCCCTGCACCTGGTGGAGTCCCGGCAGGTGCCGACCATGGGCGTGGACCGCCACTGGCGCTGCTACGCCTCGCCCGGCTTCGTCGAGCGCACCGCTGTGGAGGACCTCGCCTCGATCTGGGTGCACGAGGTGTCGCACCTGCTGCGCGACCACCACGGGCGCAGCGACCGCCTGGCCCGCGACCTCGGCCTGAGGGACCCGGCGGACCGGCTGCGGATGAACATCGCCGCCGACTGCGAGATCAACGACGACGCGTTCGGGGACGGCCTGGTCAAACCGGCGGGCGCGCTGACCCCCAGGCTCCTCGGCCTGCCGGAGGGGAAGCTGATGGAGGACTACCTCCGCGGATTCAGCTTCGACCTGCGCCGCCCGGGCCTGGCCTGGCTGGACTGCGGCGGCGGCGCCGACGGCGTGGACCGGCCGTGGGAGCTCGGCCCGGACGGCGCCCACGGGCTGACCGCCCAGGAGCGGGACGCCGTGCGCTTCCGGGTCGCCGAGGGCATCCGGGGCCGCCCCGGGAACGCCCCGGCGGGCTGGCGGCGCTGGGCCGAGGAGGTGTTCCACCCGCCGCAGCCGTGGCGGCAGCTGCTGGGTGCGGCGATGCGCTCGGCGGTGTCCGGGCCGGGCGCGGGCGGGGACTACAGCTACGGCCGCCCGGCGCGGCGCTCGGTCGGGCTGCCCGGTGTGGTGCTGCCGAGCCTGCGGCGGCGGCCGCCCCGGGTGTCGGTGGTGGTCGACACCTCGGGGTCGGTCTCGGACCGGGAGCTGGGCAGTGCGCTGCTGGAGGTGGCGGCGATCGGCCGGGCGGTCGGCGGCCGCCACGACCAGGTCACCGTGCTGTCCTGCGACGCCGCCGCCCAGTCCGTCGGCGCGCTCTGCCGGGCGGCGGGCATACCGCTGATCGGCGGCGGCGGGACGGACCTGCGGACGGGCTTCGCCGCGGCGCTGCGGACCCGACCGCAACCGGACGTCGTCGTGGTGCTGACGGACGGCCAGACGCCGTGGCCGACGGTCGCGCCGGCGTGCCGTACGGTGGTCGGTCTGTTCCGGCGGCCGAGCCGGTACGACGAGAACAACGGCGAGTACCGGCCGGATGCGCCGCCGGAGTGGGCGCGCGTGGTCACCATCGGCTGAGCCGGGCCGGTTCTGCGCCGACCGGCCGGCTCGGCCGCCGGGCATGACGGAAGGAAGCGAACCTCTTGAAGACGGATGGGCCGGAGCCGGAGCCCGACGAGCACCTGCGCTTGGCGCGCTACCGGCGGGAGTTCGCGCGGGCGGCTCCGGAGGAGGTGGCCGGGCTGGTGGCGCGGGTGCTCGCCGATCCCGATCGGGCGATGGCGAGCGGCGCGGTGTGCGAGTACCTGGACCGGCGGGCGGCGGAGTTGCTGACGGAGCCGGCCTTCCCGGCCTGGTGCCGGGAGCTGGCCCAAGCGGTTTCCGCCGACGGCTTCGCGCGGCGGCGGCTGGACGAGTGGGCGCTGCTGCGGGCGATGGAACTGGACGAGCCGTGGGAGGAACGGCAGTTGCTCGCGGCCTCGAACTGGCTCCAGTTGCAGGCTGCCGAGTCGGCCTCGGCCGGGTCGTGCCTGGGTGTCCTGGCCGCGGGCGGGCGCACCCGGCGGATCCGCACCACCGCCGCGGCCCGGCTGCGGCGGCTGCGATGACTGCGGTCGCTGCGACAACCGCGGCGGCTGCGGTAGCCAGGCGGAGGAGCCCGAAGGCCCCTCCGCCCGTTCACGGACCGCTCAGCCCACCATGGCCGCCAGCACGCTGCGCCAGTCCTCCCCCGGCTCCGGCTGCAGCGCGGCCGCCAGGGTCTCCGACCGGTAGCGCCAGGGGCGTCGCAGCTCCGGGTCGGCGTCGGCGCTCAGCTCCACCCGGCTCGCCGACCCGAGCAGCCGGATCAGCTCGGTGCCGAACTCCGCCCAGGACACGTGCCCGTTGATCGCGTTGACGATCCGGCCCGCGGCGGGACCGTCTGGCAGGGCGCAGGCGGCGAGGGCGCGGGCCAGGGCCGCGGAGTGCACCCAGGCGGCGCCGTTCCAACCGCTCCCCCCGTCGACTCCCGGTTCCGGCAGGACGATCGGCCGCCCGGCCAGGGCCGCCTGGTAGAGCTCGCCGGTGGAGCCCCAGCGGAGCTGGTCGCGCAGTCGCCGGTGCGGACCCCAGACGATCGGGGCGCGCACCACGGTGGCCGGGCCGTGGCCGGTGGCCTCGGCCGTCTCGAACAGCATCCGCTCGCAGTCCAGCTTGGCCTGCCCGTACGCGGTGACCGGCGCGCCGCTGGGGCCGCCCTCGGCGATGTCGGTGCCGGACGGCTGCCCGTACGCGTCGATGCTGCTGACGAAGACGAACGGGCCGCCGGACCAGCCGTCCAGCAGGGCCCGCATGGCGGCCACGTCGGTCTCGTGCTCGGTGAAGGTGCAGGCGGCGTGGATGACGGCGTCCACGCCCTTGACGGCGCGCTGGAGGCTGTCCGGGTCGGCCAGGTCGCCCTCGGCGATCTCGGCGCCGTGCAGGGCCGGCAGGTGGGCGGACTCCGGGCGGACCAGGACGCGCACCGGCCGCCCTTGGGCCATCAGTTCCTGCAGCACCGCGGCCCCGACCCCGCCGGTGGCGCCGGTGAGCAGCACGGTGCCGGTGCGGGGCCCGGCGGTCGGGTGACCGCCGGTGCGGGTGAGGGCGGCGGCGCGGCGTTCCTCCTCGCGGGTTGCCAGTAGGGCGGCGAGGGCGCGCGGGGTGCGGTGTTCCAGGACGTCGAGGCCGGTGAGCGGCAGCCCGACCCGGGTGCGCAGGCGTTCGGCGAGCTGGACGGCGATCAGCGAGTGGCCGCCGAGGGCGAAGAAGTCGCCGTCGGCGGGCGGGACGCTGCCGAGCAGTTCGCCGAAGGCGGTGCGGACCAGGTCGAGCGGCCCGGTCCGCTCGGCGGCAGGGACGGCCGCAGGGGCGGCGGCGCCGGGCGCGGCGACAGCGGCATCGGGCAGCCGGGCGCGGTCGACGCCGCCGTCCGCACGGCGCGGGATGCGGTCCAACAGGGTGACGGCGAGCGGAAGTTCGGCGGCCGCCGGCGAGCGCCGGAGCCGGGCGCGCAGGTCGGTGCCGCTGGGGGCGACCGGTCCGCGCACCACGGCGTAGGCGAGCGGCGGGCCGTCGCCGGTTTCGACGACGGCCGCGTCGGCCACCTCGGGGTCGGCCAACAGAGCTTCCAGCACCGGGTGTTGGGCGGAAGGCGAGACCAGGAGCTCGCCGGGCAGCTCGGAAAGCACGACGTCCGCGTCCTCGGCCACCGCCCGGAGCACCGCGGCGAAGGCCTCCACCAGCCGGGCGCCGGTCGCCCGGTCCAGCGCGGCCTGGTCGTGCTGGACCAGGCAGCGCGGCCGCGGACCGTCCTCCAGCACCAGGGAGAGGTCGAACTTGGCCAGTCCCAGGTCGAGTTCGACGTCCTCGGCGTCGAGCCCGGGCAGCGCCAGCGGTGCCGGGGCCTGGAAGAGGTCGCAGCTGACCGACGGCAGCGGGTTGCCGTCGGCGCCGCGCGCCGCCGCGCCGAGCCGCTCGACCACCAGGTCGAAGGGCACCTGGTGGTGCTGCTGCGCCTCCAGCAGGGCGCCGCGCACCAGGGCGAGCGCGTCGGCGAAGGATCCGCCGGCGGCCGGTTCCGCCCGCACTGCGAGGGTGTTGACGCCGAGGCCCACCGTGCGGCGCAGTTCGGGCCGGGCGCGCTGGCCGCTGGCGCAGCTGAGGGTGAGGTCGTCCTGGCCGGCGGCGGTGCGCAGGGTGGCGAAGGCGGCGGCGAGGACGACGGCGAACAGGGTGGCGCCGTGCCGGGCGCCGAGCTTCCGCAGGCCTTCGACCGTGGCCGGCTCGAGCGGGGCGGCGTGCAGGGCGGCGCGGCGGTCGCGGGCGCCGGGCGGGACGGGTCGCAGCAGCGGCAGCGGGCGGGCGCCGGCCAGGTGGGCGGCGCGGGCGTCGGCGGCGGCGGCGAGTTCGGCGTCGCGGGCGCGCTCCTGGCGGGCGTACTCGGTGTACGGCATCCCGGGCGGCGGGAGTTGGGGCTCGACGCCGTCGCGGGCGGCGGCGTACAGCTCGGCGAGGTCTGCGGCGAGGACGGGCAGTGAGCCGCCGTCGACGGCGATGTGATGGATCGTCAGCAGTAGGGTGTGGTCCTCGGGCCCGTGCCGCAGCAGCAGGGCGCGCAGCACCGGTCCGGTGGTGAGGTCGAACGGTCGGCCGGCCTCTTCGACGAGTTGCCCGGAGCCTGCCGCGTCCACCACCGGCAGCGGCACCGGGCCGGCCGGCTCGACGTGCTGGTAGGGCTGCTCGCCGCGGCGCGGGTAGCGGGTGCGCAGGACGGCGTGCCGTTCGGTGAGGGCGGTGAGCGCGGTGGCCAGGGCGTCCGGGTCGAGCGGCCCGCGCAGCCGGGTGGCGACCGGGACGTTGTAGAGGGCGCCGCCCTGGCCGAGCCGCTCCATCAGCCACATCCGCTGCTGGGCGTGGGAGAGCGGGGCCGGGCCGGCGTCGACGGAGGCGCAGACGGAGGCAGCGGCCGCGCGGTCCGGCGTGAGCGCGGTGCGGCGGTTGCGGGCGCGGCGCAGCAGGTCGTTCTGGTCGCTGGTCATCGCTGGGCCGCCCCCTGGGTGTCGTCGGCGGCCCGCAGGGCGCGCTCCAGTAGTTCGGCCTGCCCGGCCACGGTGGGGTGGTCGAGGAAGTCGGCGAGGGAGAGTTCGACGCCGAGGTCCTCGCGCAGGTCGTCGACGACCCACATGGCGAGCAGGGAGTGGCCGCCCTCGGCGAGGAAGTCGGCGGCCGGGTCGGTGATCGGGCGTTCCAGGGCGCGGCTCCAGGCCTCGGCGACGACCTGCTGGATCGGGGTGAGTTCGGCCTCGGCGGGGGCGTGTCCGGCGGCGGCCGGATCCGGGGCGTCGGCGAGCGCCCGCCGGTCGACCTTGCCGCTGCCGGTGACCGGCAGTGCGGCGAGGACGGTCCAGGCGGTGGGCACCAGGTGGGCGGGCAGCCGCTCGGCGAGCCGGGTGCGCAGGGTCTCGACGGCCGTCGCGGCGCCGTCGGCGAGGACGACGCAGGCGGTGAGCGCGGCGTCGGCCTGTCCGGCGCGGCGGACCACCACGGCCGCCTCGGCGACCTCGGGGAACCGCAGCAGCGCGTGCTCGACCTCGCCGGGCTCGATCCGGAAGCCGCGGACCTTGACCTGGTCGTCGGTGCGGCCGTGGAACTCCAGGACGCCGTCGGGCCGTTGGCGCACCAGGTCGCCGCTGCGGTAGGCGCGGCCCCGGCCCGGGAGGTCGCGGAAGCGCTCGGCGGTCAGCTCGGGCCGGTTGAGGTAGCCCTGGGCGAGCCGCTCGCCGCCGATCCACAGTTCGCCGACGGTGCCGGGCTCCACCGGCGCGAGGTGCTCGTCCAGGACGAGCAGGCGGGCGCCGCCGAAGGGCCGTCCGATCGGGACGGTTCCGCCCTCGCAGTCGGCGGGGGTGACCAGGTGGGTGGTGGTGAAGGTGGTGGCCTCGGTGGGCCCGTAGACGTTGTGGAGCTCCAGCCAGGGGAAGGCCCGCAGCACCGCGCCGGCGTGTTCGGGGGCGAGTGCCTCGCCGCCGACGGCCACGGTGCGCAGCACGCCGAAGATCCGGGACTGCCGGGCGGCCAGGTGGTGGAAGAGCGCGGTGGTGAGGAGCAGGACGGTGACGCCGAACCGTTCGACGTCGCGGACGAGTTCCTCGGCGCTGGGCCGGTCGGCCGGGGAGACGGCGACGGCGGCGCCGTGGGCGAGCGGGGCCCACAGTTCGAAGGTGGCGGCGTCGAAGGAGGGGGTGGCGTGCAGGAGCACCCGGTCGCGCGGGCCGACGGGGATCGCGTCGGGGGCCGTGACCAGGTCGGTGACGGCGCGGTGCGGGACGAGCACGCCCTTGGGGTGGCCGGTGGAGCCGGAGGTGTAGTAGAGCAGGGCGGGCGCGTCCGGCTCCGCGGCGTCGGGGACGGCGCCGCCGGTGGCCTCGGTGCCGCGTTCGGTCAGGACGAGGGTGTGCTCGACGGGCAGTCCGGCCTCGGCGAGCAGCGCCTTGTCGCCGAGGACGAGCCGCGCGCCGGCGTCGGCGGTCAGCTCGGCGATGCGCGGGCGCGGGTAGCCGGGGTCGAGCGGGAGGACGAGGGCGCCGGCCCGCCAGACGGCGAGCTGGGCGACGACGTGCCGGGTCGAGCGGGCGCACAGCAGCCCGACGGTGCTGCCGGGGCCGATTCCGCGTGCGGCCAGTACGGCGGCCAACCGGCCGGAGGCGTCGAGGAGTTCGCGGTAGGTGAGGTAGGTGTCGCCGTCGGTCACGGCGAGGGCGGTCGGGTGCTGCTCGGCCTGCCGGGCGATCAGGGCGGGGAGCGTGGGCGTCATGGCGGGTTCCCTTCCGGGCGCCCCGGCCGTGCGGCCGGGGCGCCGTTGTGCAGGACAGGAGGTACGGCGGGCCGTCAGGTGAGGGACGCGCTCGGCATCCGCTCCTCGATCAGTCGCGCGATCGCCCGCAGGTCGGGCTGGCGCAGCACCAGGGGGGCGCGCAGCCGCACCCCGTACTCCTCCTCCAGGGCCTCCAGCAGTCGGGCGGCGGCGAGCGAATTGCCGCCCGCGTCCAGGAAGTTGTCGGCCGGGCCGAGGTCTGCGCGGCCGATCAGCTCGCGGCAGAGCTTCAGCACGGTGCGCTCGACCGGGGTGTCCCCGTCCTCGGTCACCGCCACCGCCTCCGGGGCCGCCGGCTCGGCGGCGAGCAGCGCCGCGCGGTCCACCTTGCCGTTGGCGTCCAGCGGGTAGTGCTCGACCAGCCGCACGGTGGCGGGCACGGCCTGCTCGGGCAGCCAGGGGCGGACGGCGTCCAGCAGGCTCGTGGGTTCGGCGTCCTCCTCGGTCTGGACGAAGGCGAGCAGCCGTGCGCCGCCGGCCGCGGCCGGCTCGGCGGCGACCACGGCGCGGCGCACCCGGGGGTCGCGTTCGAAGGCGGCCTCGACCTCGGCCGGTTCGATCCGCACCCCGCTGACCTTGACCTGGTCGTCCAGGCGTCCGTGGAACTCGAGCACGCCGTCGGCGCGCATCACCACCCGGTCGCCGGTGCGGTAGACCCGGTCGACGCCGTCCACGCCGGGCGGCACCTCGACGAAGCGGCGGGCGGTCAGTTCGGGGTCGAGGTATCCGGCGGCCAGGCCCCGGCCGCCGATCCGCAGTTCGCCGGCCGTCCCTCTGGGCACCGGGCGGCCCTGCTCGTCGGTGACCAGCACGACGGCCCCGGGGATCGGCAGTCCGATCGGCGGCGCGCCGTCGCCGTGGTCGCCGCCGGGGGCCATGGTGTGCACGGTGGTGACGACGGTCGCCTCGGCGGGGCCGTAGCCGTTGTGGACGGTCGCGGTGACGTCCGGCCCGGGGGCGCGGCGCAGCCGGTCGCCGCCGATGAGCAGGTGGCGCAGCGCCAGCCCGGCGGGCCAGGGCCGGGCCAGGACCGGCTCGCCCAGCGGGGTGGGCAGCACGCAGGCCGTGATGCCGGCCTCGCGCCACCAGTCGGTCAGCGCGCCGGAGTCCCAGCGCACCGCCTCGGGCGCGACGACCAGCGCGGCACCGGAGGTGAGGGTGGCCCACAGCTCCAGGACGTGCGGGTCGAAGGAGACCCCGATCAGCAGGCTGTGCCGCTCGCCGGGGCCGAGGCCGGTCAGCTCGCGGTACCACTGCAGCAGTGCGCCGAGCGCGGGTTCGGTGACGGCGACGGCCTTGGGGGTACCGGTGGAGCCGGAGGTGAGAACGGCGTAGTGGGTGCCGGCGGGCACGCTGACCTGTGTGCCGGGCATCAGGGCGGCCGGCACGCCGCCGCCGGGCAGGTCCAGCTCGAGCCGCTCTCCGCCGGGCGGCAGCACGGCGTCCTCGCCGACCAGGCAGACCGGGCGCAGCTGCTCGGCGACGGCCCGCAGCCGCTTCTCGCCGGGGCGCGGGCCGAGCGGCAGGTGTACGGCGCCGAGCTTGGCTATCGCCAGGGTGACGGCGACCAGTTCCACGGAGTGGCCGAGGCAGACGCCGACCAGGTCGCCCTCGCCGACCTTGCCGCGCAGGGCCTCGGCGACGGTGTCGGCGAGGCGGTCGAGTTCGGCGTAGCTCCGGGTGCGCTCGCCGTCGATCAGGGCGGGCGCCTGCGGGGTGCGGTGCGCCCAGCTGGTGAACAGGTCGAGGACCGCGCCGTGCTGGTGCGGACGGCCGTACCCGATGCTCAGGGATTCCATCATCGTCTCCAGATGCATGCGTAACCGTCAGTTCAGGCCCATGGCACGGGCGATGATGACCTTCTGGACCTCGGAGGTCCCCTCGATGATCGTGGTCATCCGGACGTAGCGGTACAGGAACTCCAGCGGGTGGCCGCGCACCCAGCCGGTGGCGCCGTGCACCTGGAGCGAGCGGTCCACCGCGCGGACGGCGGTCTCGGAGGCGGTGAGCTTGGCGAGCGCCGCGTTCTCGGGCGCCTCGGTGCCCTCGTCCACCAGCCGGGCGCAGGCGAGGGTGAGCAGCTTGGAGGACTCCACCTCGGCGCGGGTGGCCACCAGGTGCTCCTGGACGTGCTGGTACTCGCCGATCACCCTGCCGAAAGCGCGCCGCTCGCGGGCGTACTCGACGCCGGCCTTCAGCGCGTACTCGGCGATGCCGTTGCACATCGCGGCGACCACCAGGCGGCCGCGGGAGAGGCTGTCCATGGCGAGGGCGGTGGCCGCGGCGATGCCCTCCTCGCCGCCGATGACGGCCTCCGGGCCGACGGTGACCTGGTCGAGCAGCAGCTCGAACAGCGGCTCGCCGGACATCCCCTCGTACCGCTGGCCGATCCGCAGCCCGGGCTGGTCCATCGGCAGCACGAAGGCGGTGGCCCCGGCGGTCGGCCCGGCGCCGTCGCCGAGGTCGGTGGCGGCGACCACCAGGGCGATCCCGGCGTGTTCGGCGTTGCTGACGAAGGTCTTGCGCCCGTTCAGCACCCAGTCGTCGCCGGTGCGCACGGCGGTGGTGGTGAGGTGGAAGGCGTCCGATCCGGCCTGGGGCTCGGTGAGCGCCAGGCAGCGGGTCTGCTCGCCGCGCACCAGCGGGACGAGGTGGCGCTCGATCTGCTCGGGGGTGCCGTGCCGCAGCAGCGGGCTGGGGCCGTCGGAGCCGGCCAGCGCGTACGGGGCGAGCACGCAGCCGCTGCGTCCGGCGGCGTGGTGCAGCAGCACGACGGCGGTGAACGGCATGCCGGAGCCGCCGAGTTCCTCCGGGTAGTCGCCGGCGTAGAAGCCGAGCGCCGCGGAGCGCTTGCGGACGTAGGCCCGCAGGTCGGTCGGGACCTGGTCTGCCGTTTCGGGCAGCTCGGCGGCGAGTGGCACGAGTTCGCGGCGGATGAAGCTCTCGAAGGCGTCGACGAGTTCGCGGTGGCCGTCTTCGAAGACGGCGGAGGGGGAGCTCACTTGGCGCCTCCGGTGAGGACGCGGGCCTGGTCGGCCAGGACGGCGTGGCGGAACAGGGTGCGCAGCGGCGGGCGGCTGCCCAGGTGCGGTTCCAGGTGGGCGGCGAGCTGGGCGGCGAGCAGCGAGTGGCCGCCGACCTCGAAGAAGTGCGAGTCCGCGGTGAAGCGGTCGTGGCCGAGCACCTCGCGCCAGGCGGCGGCGATCAGCTCCTGGCCGGGGTCGGCGAAGGCGCTGGGCGCGGTCGCCGGCTCCTCCGGGCTCTCCTCGGCCAGCCGGGCGAGGGCGGCGCGGTCGGGCTTCCCGCCGGGCAGGGTGGGCATGGTGGCGACGGCCGTCCAGCCGGAGGGGACGAGTCCGCCGGGCAGCCGGCGGGCGAGCGCGGTGTGCAGGGCGGCCTGGTCGGGGCGCTCGGTGCCCTCGAGGAAGCCGAGCAGGCGGGGGCCGGTCCGCGGGTCGGTGTGCAGCACCACCGCGCAGGAGCGGCCGCCGAGTTCGGCGGAGGCGGCGGACTCGATCTCCTCCAGCTCGATCCGGTGACCGCGCAGCTTGACCTGGTTGTCGGCGCGGCCGAGGAAGCGCAGTCGGCCCTCGGTGTCGCGGTAGCCGCGGTCGCCGGTGCGGTAGACCCGCAGGCCGCCGAGTGCGGGGACGGTGGTGAAGCGGGCCGCGGTGGGCTCCGGCAACCCGACGTAGCCCTCGGCCAACAGGTCGCCGCTGACGGCGAGTTCGCCGACGCAGCCGTACGGGAGCGGGCGCAGCGTCTCGTCCAGGACGTGCAGGCGCACGCCGTCGATCTCGGTGCCGAGCGGGATCTCGCCGTCCTCGGTGACGTCGGCCGCGGTCACCTGGTGGACGGTGGAGGTGACGGTGGCCTCGGTGACGCCGTACGCGTTGAGCACGGTGGTGGCCTCGGTCAGCCCGGCGAGCGCGCGGGCGGGCAGCCGTTCGCCGCCGAGGACGAGCAGCCGCGGCGTCCAGCGGCCGTCGCGCAGTGCCTCGCGCAGGTCCTCGCGGACGGCGAGCAGGTAGCTGGTGGGCAGGTTGGCGACGGTGACGCCGCGGGCGGCGAGCACGGCGACCAGCTCCGGCCCGGTGGGCACCTCGCGCTGCGGCACCACCAGGGCGGCGCCGACCGCGAGGGCCGGCAACACCTCCTCCAGGGCCACGTCGAAGGACGGCCGGGCGAACAGCAACACCCGGTCGGCGGAGCTGAGTCGGTAGCGGTCGGCGATCGCGGCGACGTACCCGGCGAGCGCGTCGCGGCCGACCAGGACGGGCTTGGGCACGCCGGTGGAGCCGGAGGTGTGGACGATGTACGCGGCGCCGTCCAGGACGGCGGCGGGCTCGGCCTTCGGGAAGGCGGGGCCGTCCAGCAGGGCCGGGGTGACGCCCTCGGCGGGCAGCGCGAGCGCGCTCTGCCGGGTGGCGAGGACGAGCGCGGGGGCGAGCCGCTCCAGCAGCAGGCCGAGCCGGGCGGCCGGGTCCTCGGTGGACAGCGGCGCGTACACGGCGCCCAGGCGCAGGCAGGCCAGCAGGGTGACCACGCTGTCGGTGCCGCGCGGCAGCACGGCGGCCACCGGCTGCCCGGCGGTGACCCCGGCGGCGCGCATCCGGTCGACCAACTCACCGACGCGGCGGTCGAGTTCGCCGTAGCTGGTGCGCTCGTTGCCGGCCAGCAGGGCTAGCGCGGTCGGGTCGTGGGCGGCGGCCGGGTCGAGGTCGGCCGGGGTGGGCGTGGCGGCCGGCTCGGCCTGCGGCGCGGGGGCCAGCTCGGCGAGCACCGCCTCGGGCCGGTCGAGGTAGTGGCGCAGCAGCTCCAGCAGGCGCTCGGAGAGCAGCACGGCCTCGGTCTCGCCGAACAGGTCGGCGTCGTAGTCCCAGATCAGGGTCATCCCGGCGGCGCCGTGCTTCTCGCCGACCACCCGGCGGTCGTCGGGCAGCAGCACCAGGTCGAGGTCGAAGCGGGTGGTGCCGGTGTTGAAGCCCTCGTACAGCGAGACGTCGAGGCCGGGCGCCTGGACGTCGGGCAGCGCGGCGTCGTGGGCGCTGAACATCACGTTGAACAGCGGGTTGTCGGTGCCGCCGGTGTGCAGCCCGAGCCGGCGGGTCAGCTCCTGCACGGGCAGGTGCTGGTGGGGCAGGGCGCGCATCAGGACGTCGGTCGCCTCGTCCACGGCGTCGGTGCCGGAGGCGGCCGGGTCGAGCCGCAGGCGCAGCGGGACGGTGTTGACGAACATGCCGACGGTGCCCTCGTAGCCCTCCGGGCGGTTGCCGACGGCGGTGCCGACGGTCACCTCGCGGTGACCGCTGTGCCGGCGCAGCAGCTCGGCGAACAGGGCGAGCAGGGTACTGAACGGGGTGTGGCCGTCGGCCTTGCTGCGCTCGCGCAGCCGCTGGGCGAGGTCGGCGCCGATCGACTGGCGCAGCTGCCCGCCGCGGTGGCGGCGCTCGACGCCCGGCCGGGCCAGCCCGGGCAGGGTGACCTCGCGCGGGGCGTCGGTCAGCTCCCTGGTCCAGAAGGCGAGGGCACGCTCACGGTCCTGCGGGTCGGCCTCGGTGCGGGCGTGCTGCTCGTACGACGGAGCAGTGGCCAGCTCGTAGGGCTGGTCGAGGACGCGGGCGCGGTAGACGGTGAACAGGTCGCGCAGGAAGATCGCGAAGGAGTGGCCGTCGTGGACGAGGTGGTGCTCGACGTGGATCAGCCGGTGGTGGTCCTCGGCGATCCGGACCAGGTGCCAGCGCAGCAGCGGGGCCCGCTCGGTGTCCAGCGGCTCCTCGGCCTCGGCGGCGAGCAGTCGGCGGAAGGCGGCCTCCCGGTCCGGCTCGGCGGTGAAGTCGCTGTGACGCAGCACGGGTTGGCACTCCTCGGCGACCCGCTGGCCGGGCACGCCCTCCGGCCGGGCCACCAGCTCCAGCCGCAGGCCCGGGTGCTGAGCCAGGACGGCGGCGAGTCCGGTGTGCAGGGCGTCCCGGTCGAGGGTGCCCCACAGGTCGAGCACTCCGGTGAAGTTGTAGGCGCGGCTGCCCGGCTGCATCTGCTCGTGCAGCCAGACGATCTCCTGCGAGGGAGAGAGTGCGAACATGGATGATTCCCTTGTGTGGTGGGCGTGTTGGCACTGCGGTGGCCGGGTGCGGGGCGTGGGGTGGTCCCGGTACGGCCGGTGGGGGCCGGGCCGCACCGGGGTGAGGGTGCGGGCCGGGGGGTCTTCGGTCTTCGGGGAAGGACGGTCTTGGGGGCCGGGGTCGAGGAGACTGTCGGCTACCCAGGGCGGGCGCTAGGGCAGGCCCTAGAGGTGGCGGCGCAGCACGGCGAGCAGATCGCCGAAGGCGGCCTCGGCGTCGGCGGCCGGGAAGCGCTCGCTGTCCCAGGCGAGGCGCACCGTCAGGTCGTCGCCGTGCGAGGCGGAGACGGCCAGCGGCGCGGCGAGCGGGCGTCCGGCGACGTGGACCTCCCGGCCGGGCACGCCGCCGAGCACCAGGGGCGGGCGGCGTCGGAGGTCCTCGAAGGTGAGCATCGCGTCCAGCCCGCCCGACCAGGGGGACCCGGCGGCCCGGGCGGCCCGGACCACCTCGTCGAAGGGGGTGCCGGCGTGGTCGAGGTCGTCCCACCAGTCGTCGCAGAGCGCCTCCAGGTCGGTGGCGGGTTGCGGAGGGACGGCGTGCACCAGGGTGTTGAGGAAGCAGCCGAGCACGGCGGGCGCGCCGGGCGGGCGGCCGCCCCACGGGTAGCCGAGGGCGAGCGGGCCGTCCGCGCGGTGCAGTCGCCGGGCGGCGGCGCCGACGGCGTCCAGCAGGGCGGGGAAGAGGGCGCTGCGGGCGCCGCCCTCGACGGCGGGCAGCCGCTCGGTGAGCACGCCGGCGGCCTTCGCGGCGCCGCCGCCCGCCCCGGTCAGCGCGCCGAGCCGGCGCCCCCAGTGAGCGCGCGCGGCGGGCCCGGCGGCGGCTTCCTCGGCGGCCAGCTGGAGTTCGACGGCCTCCCGGAAGGTGGCGACGGCCCGCTGGTCGGGGCAGGCCCCAAGGGCGGACGCGGGCGGCTCGTCCTGCCGGTACGCCTCGGTGAGCTCGCCGACCAGCGCCCCGATCGACTGCTCGTCGCAGGCGGCGTGGTCCAGCGCGAGGGCGAGCAACTCCTCGCCGTCGTCGGGTTCTCGGGCCACCAGGAGGCGCAGCGCGGGCCCGTCCAGCGGCCAGTCCAGCAGCGCCTCGCGCAGCGCGCCCTCGGCGCTGCCGCCGGGGGTGACGGCGATCGGGGCGACCTCGACCGAGGGGCCGCCGGTGCGCAGCACGGGTGTGCCGCGGACGGTCACGAAGGCGCCGCACAGCGCCGGGTGGCCGGCCGCCACGGCGGCGGCGGCGCGGCCCAGCCGGTCGAGGTCGAGGGTGCCGCCCGGGTAGGCGAAGAACAGCGGGGCGAGGTCGGAGCGGGACCGCGGCGCGAGCCGGCGGGTGATCAGGAACCGCCGCTGGGCGCCGGTCAGCGGGAGCAGCTCCACCGGGGATTCGGCGGCGGCGGAGCGGTACCGGGCGAGGTAGGCGGCGGTGATGCTGGCGTGCACGGAACGGTCTCCGATTTCCGGTGTCGGCTCGGGTCAGGGGATCAGGGGGCGGTGGGACTCGCGGCGGAGTGCTCGGCGTCCGGAGTGTCCGGGGTGGGCCGGATGTCCGCAGCGGGCCCGCCGTTCGTGGTGTCCGTGGCGTCCACGGCCCCGGGTTCCGCCGGCGCCGCGGGCAGCTCGCGCATCCCCCGGAGCGGCGACAGCAGCAGCGGAACCGGCACCACCAGGAAGCCCGCCGCGCACACCCACAGCGCGGCGCGCGGGCCGGCCCAGTCGGCGACCGCCCCGCCGCCGAGCGCGCCGATCGGCATGGTGCCCCACACCAGGAAGCGCATGGTGGCGTTCATCCGCCCGAGAAGCTCGGGCGGGCAGACGCTCTGCCGGAAGCTCACCTGCGCGACGTTGTAGGCCACCGCGCCGAACAGCACCACGCCCGAGGCGAGGCCGAACGGCAGGACGCCCGCAGCGCCGCTGGACAGCGGCCACAGCACCGCGAAGGGCGCGGTCACCACGGTGGCCAGCCAGATCAGCCGGGCCTGCCCGACCCAGCGGGACAGCCGCCCCGCGCAGAGCGCGCCCGCCAGCCCGCCGACGGCGGAGGCCGACAGCAGGGCGCCGATGGCGCCGGGCGACAGGTCGAGCACCCGGACCCAGAACACCGTCTGGACGGCCGCCAGGACGGCGCCGAACAGGTTGGCCATGGCGGTCGCGGTGGCGATGGCCCGCAGCAGCGGGTGGCCGAGCACGAAGCGCACGCCCTCGGTCACCTCGGCGCGCAGCGACCGTCCGGGCTCCGGCTCCGGCCGCGCCTCCTCGACCCGGATCCGGGTGAGCAGCAGGGCCGAGGCGAGGTAGCCGCAGGCGTCGGCCACGATGGCGACCGGCGCGCCGAGCAGCTGGACCAGCCCGCCGCCCAGGCCCGGCCCGGCGATCTGCGCCGAGGACCGGACGGTCTCCAACGCGCCGTTGCCACCGACCAGTTGCTCACGCGGCAGGACGGCGGGCAGGAAGGACTGGTGAGCCACGTCGAAGAAGACCGTGGCCACCCCGGTGACCAGCGCGACCAGGTAGAGCTGGGGCATGGTCAGCACCCCGAGCGCCGCCGCCGGCGGGATCGAGCCCACCGCGACGCAGCGCACCACGTCGGCGCGGATCAGCACCGGGAGCTTGCGCATCCGGTCCAGCCAGGCACCGGCCGGCAGGCCGACCAGCAGGAACGCGGCGGTCTCGGCGGCCGTGAGCAGACCGACCTCGAACGGGGTGGCGTCGAGCACCACCACCGCCACCAGCGGCAGGGCGACCAGGGTGACCTGACTGCCCGTCTGGGCCGCCGCGGCTCCGGTCAGCAGGAGCCGGAAGTCGCGGTGGCCGAACAGACGGGCCTGGCGGGGGCGAGGCTTCTCGTTCATCGATGCGACTCTCGGTCACCCATTCGACACGGGGCAACCACCTGGTCCGTTTCCGGACGAAGCACGGGTCGGCCGGATCCCGCCACTGCCGTGACCGGCCCTTGTGCCTCCCTTACGAGCCCTTATGTTCCGGCGGCGATCCGGCACGCGGCCGCCACCGCCCGTCGGCCAAGGCATCACAGTCCATCCGGGCATCCGGGCCACTTCGCGACCAGGAAGTCCATTGCGTCGTCCGGTATCCGGACACCCGCTTTCCGGCCACCGGAGGGCACCGCTCAACTTGGCCGGATCCCGTGGAGCAGGCACCTTCGGTAACCTCATCGTGATATCGGCGTCACCGTCCGGAGCCGTGGCCAACCTCCCGGGGGCGCCTGTCCAGCGCATATCCGGCGCCCATCGCGCCCCCTACCCCGGCTCCGCCCCCTACCCGAGCTCCACGCCTACCCCGGCCATGCTCCCGGCCCGTCACCGATCCCGCGCCGGGTCACCGCGAGCACCGCCATGTCGTCGTCGCGCGGCCCGCCCGTCCACCGGGCCACATCCGCCACCAGCGCGTCCACCGCCTCCCGCGCCCCGGCGAAGGGCCCGAGCGGGGCCAGCCCGCGCACCGGGTCGTAGAACTCCCCAGCCGCGTCCCGCGCCTCGGTCACGCCGTCCGTCACCAGCAGCAGCGTGCACCCCGTCGGGAAGGGCCTGGTCTCCACCGGCGGGCGCGCCACCCCCAGCGCGCCCATCCCGAGCGGCAGCCCCGGATCGGCCGCGTCCCACCGGCTCACCCCCGGTTCGCCGTCGCCCAGCAGGTACGGCCCGGGGTGACCGCAGTCCAGGGTGCGCGCGACGGCCTCCCCCGGCGGGAACTCCACCAGCAGCGCGGTGACGAACCCCTCCACCCGCAGCTCCTCCCCCAGCGCGGCGCTCTCCCGGGCCAGCGTGCGCTCCAACGCGTCCGCGAGCGCGGCGAGGTCCGGCTCCCGGTGCGCGTCCTCCCGGAACGCCCCGAGCAGCACCGACACCGCCCCCACCGCGTGCAGCCCCTTGCCCCGCACGTCCGCGATCAGCACCCGCACACCGTACGGAGTGGCCTGCAGCGCGTACGCGTCCCCGCCGATCAGCGCCTCGTCCTGGGCCGCCCGGTAGCAGGCCGCGACCTCCAGCCCCGCCACCCGCCCCGGCGGCTCCGGCAACACCGCCCGCTGCGCCGCCTCCGCCACCGACCGCACCCGCGCCAGCCTGCGCCCGTGCCGGGCCACCACCCGGTTCACCCCGACCCCGAGCAGGGCGGTGAAGGCGGTGTTCACCAGCTCCAGGTAGCCGTCCTGGGTCCCGAACGACCCGTCCCGCAGGGAGAGCACCAGGATCCCGGTCACGTTCGCCACCCCGACGGCAACGGTGTCGCGCAGCGTCAGCAGCGCCCCGGACAGCACGGCGGCGGCCGCCAGCAACGGATCGCCCCAGTAGTCGGCCGGATCCAGCGAGTTCCACACCAGCCCGCCGACGATCAGCAACCACGGCGCGACCCGCACGTACGGCGGCCACTGCACGGACCTCGGGGCCATCGGCGACCTGGCTTCCCTCTCGCCCTCCTGCGATGAACCGATCGTAGGCACGGGCGACGGCGAGGCGCAGGGCGGTGCGGTCAGGGGACCGCCCACACCCCGCCACGACGAACCCCAGACCCCGCCGCAACGAGCACGGAGGGCCCCGGCCGCGCCCGCCTCAACGCGTGAACCGCTCCGCCCCCGCCCCGGACAGCAGCCCCGCCGGCAGCCGCCGCCCGTACGCCACCAGCAGCAGGTGTTCCGCCCGCCCCTCCACCGGCAGCGGCCCCTGCCCGTACGACCAGTCCGCGTCCGTCGCCCGCAGCCGTACGCCCTCCAACCGGGCTCCGAAGAAGCGCAGGCTGCGGCCCGAGGCGGTGCGGGCACGGTGCGGCTGACCAGGGTCGGCGAGGCGGTGCTGCCGCACGCACGGGCCGCGCTCGCCGCGCACGGGCTGGGCGTGGCGGTGCTGCCGGCCCCGGGGCCGGCCGCCGGCCTGCCGGTCCGGCGGCTGACCGACCCCGTGCCCCGGGTACGGATCGCGCTGGCGTGGCCGACCGGGCGGCCGCCGGCACCGCCGACCGCCGCCCTGCTGGCCCACCTGCGCAACGCCTACCCGGGCCCGCGACGGGGTGGCTACCCGGCCGCCGCCGCGCCGTCGGCGAGGTGCAGCAGCGCGGCTGCCCCGTCGAGGGTCTCCAGGTCCAGCGGGAAGTAGCCCTGCCGCGGGGTGGTGTCGGTACGGGTGCGGGCCACACCCGGCTCCAGCGGGGCCACCAACCGCCAGGCCTCGATGCCGGGTTGCAGCAGCGCCTCGTACGTCCCCGGCGCCGGCGCGCCCAGCCCCATCGCCTCGCTGCGCCCGAGGCTCCCGGCGACGAAGACGTAGCGCTCGCCCAGCAGCGAGCCGGCGATGTGGCCGGCCCCGTTCCAGCCGCAGTCCAGTTCGTCCTGTGACCAGGCGCTCGGGTTCCG
Source organism: Kitasatospora sp. NPDC001683 (assembly GCF_053596495.1). Classification (NCBI taxonomy): domain Bacteria; kingdom Bacillati; phylum Actinomycetota; class Actinomycetes; order Kitasatosporales; family Streptomycetaceae; genus Kitasatospora; species Kitasatospora sp. NPDC001683. The sequence goes on along the minus strand of NZ_JBSFGK010000006.1, from coordinate 30,554 downwards.
CTGGAGGTGGCGGTTGTGGGCGAACACCAGGGTCGGCCCGCGCCGGGCCTCGACGGCGCGGATGTCGAGCAGGTTCTGCGCCATCAGGGCGTCCCGCATCCTGATCAGGCCGGAGATCCGGGCGCTCATCCCGAGGCCCTGGAGCGCCGACTGCGCGTGGTAGCGCAGCAGTCCGATCCCGGCCTGCAGGTGCGTCCCGGCCCGGAGCCACTCGGCGTGCGAGCTGGCGTCGATCAAGTCCGGTGCCCGTACGTAGAGTTGGTTGACCAGGTCGTCGGCGATGCGGCGCAGCCGCTCGGCCTCGGGGGTGGCCCCGGGCGACATCGCGGCGTCCAGGATCGCCTCCTCGCGCTCCCAGCGCTCGTCCTCGCCCGTCAACCCGGCGATGTCGAGGTCGAGTTGGAGGAAGTCGCGGGCGTGTTCGAGGTAGCGGCGCGGGCTGGGCGCGGTGGTGTTCTCGGTCTGGATGTCGAAGCCGTGGAAGGCCAGTCGCTCGACGGGTTCCCGGTCGCGGTTGAACTCGCGCATCCAGGCGACGAGTTCGCGGTTGCCCGGCTGGGCGCCGAAGCCGTGCGAGAAGCCTTCGTCCAGTACCGCGTCGAGGGTGCCCACGCCGTGCCGGACGTAGTCGTCCACGGCGAGCGCGGCCACCCGGTCGGTCTCCAGGGCGATCGAGCGGAAGCCCCGCTCGACCAGTTGGACGAACAGCCGGTTGCGGACCCGCCCGAAGGCCGGTTCCTGGTGCGTCGGTTCGCCGAGCGCCAGCAGTTCGCAGGAGGGGGTGAGGAAGTCTCCAATGTCCTGACTCATGGACCTCAAGCGTATCCTTGAAGGATCGGTTGAGACTTTCACCGATGCCAGCCCGTGACTGCCGCCAAGAAGTCTCAAACCGGAGGAACTCGCCGTGCGCCCCGCCGACCTCGCCCGCGAGCACGGCATCTCCACCCAGGCCGTACGCAACTACGAGCACGATGGCTTCCTCCCGCCCGCCGAGCGCACCCCCAGCGGCTACCGGATCTACACCGAACTGCACGCCGCCGCCCTGCGGGCCTTCCTCGCCCTGGTCCGTGCCCACGGGCACGCGATCGCCGGCCAGGTCATGACCGCCCTGCACGCCGACCGCCCGGACGAGGCGCTGACCGCCGTCGACCGGGGCCACGCCCAGCTGCTGCGCGACCGGGAGACGCTCAGCGCCGTCCGCCGGGCCGTCGACCACCTGTCCGCCGAACAGGACCCCGGTGAAATCCGTGGTGCGCTCCCCGGCCCGCTCAGCATCGGCGAACTTTCCCACCGCCTCGGCGTCACCCCCGCCACCCTGCGCACCTGGGAGGCGGCCGGCATCCTCACCCCGCCCCGCGACCGCGCCACCGGCCACCGCCTCTTCCGCCCCGAGGACATCCGCGACGCCGACCTCGCCCACCTGCTCCGGCGCGGCGGCTACCCGCTGGCCCACATCGCCACCGTGGTCCGGGAGATCCGCACGGCGGGCGGGACGGGCGGCCTCGCCGCCGCCCTCGACGGCTGGCAGCAGCGCCTCACCGACCGTGGCCGGGCGATGCTCACCGCCGCCGCCCGGCTGGACGCCTACCTGGCGCTGTCCACCGGCCCCTCGGGCCGTTCCGGGCTCGGGCCCCCGCGCCAGTCCCACTCGGGGTGACGGGCGAGGATGCCGAGGAACTCGTCGGGCGCACTGGGTGTTTTCCAACCTGAAGTCGCAGGTCACGGGGCTGGCCTGAGGCGGGAGTGGGGTGCTCGTGCGGGTGCGCCGGTTGGATGAGACGCCTCGAAACCGCCGTCAGGCGGTCCACCCGCGGCCACCGACGGGCCTTTCATTCACACGGCCCACTCCAAGTGCGGCAGGTACTGGCGCTGATGACGATGACACTGGGTGGCGGCGTGCGATGCCCCCTCAGGGCGGGTGAACGGTTCACGTGCTGTGGGCGGCCCGACGTACCCCGTACCGCCCGCCGTCGTCTGAGAGGCACCAAAGCCCACGTGTCGACGAGTGCGACGGGGTGAAGGAGGAGATCGTGGCAGCTCTGGCTCGGATGCCGTTGGAGGGCGGGGGCTGCGTCCTGATCGAGACCCCGGCAAGGCCGGAGGGGCCGGTGAAGGCCGGTCGTGTCGGCGATGCCATCCAAGAGCTGCCGGAGAGTCTGCAGGGGGCTCTGCAGCCGGTCACCGAGGCGGCGCGGGCCACCCTCGACGAGCTCCGCAAGGCCTGCCCCGACGGGATCACCGTCGCGTTCGGCGTCGACCTCGCGGTCGAGGCCGGGGCCGTGATCACCAAGGCCGCTGCCACCGGTCATCTGATGGTGACCATGACGTGGAACAGGAATGCGGCCGACCACCCGGGCGCGGGCGAGAGTCCGGGGTGACCGGTGGACATCGACGGCAAGGGGCCGGACGGCGACCGTACGCCGGCACTGCTGTCCGCCGTGGCCCAGGTCCTCGGAGTGGGCGGTGAGGTGGTCGGGGCGGGCTTCCTGGTGGCCGAGGGCCTCCTGGTCACCTGCGCGCACGTGGTGGCTGCCGCCGGAAGCGGGCCCGGTGGGCGGGTGCGGCTGGTCTTCCCGCACCCGGACGCCGCGCCGCGGGTGGAGGGCCGGGTCCTGGACGAGGCCTGGCGGCCCCCGGAAGGCGACGACGTCGCCGTCGTGCGCCTGAACGGGACCGCTACGGGTACGGAGCCGTTGCCGTTGGGCGCTGCGGCGGGCTGCCGGGGCCACCGGGTGCGGTCGTTCGGGTTCCCCGCGCAGGCCCCGCCGGGCGGGCACTTCGGCTTCGGGGTGGCCGGTGATCTGCTGCCGCCCGCCGCGGGCCGGGGCGCGCTGCTGCAGTTGACCGATGCCAACGACCTGACCACCGGATTCAGTGGCGGCCCGGTCCTGGACGAGGTGACAGGCCTGGTCGTCGGCATGGTCACCGAGATCACCGCCCCCGACGCCTTTTCGCGGGGGCAGGGCATCGCCTATGCCACACCGACACGGACACTGCGGGAGATCCGGCCCGACCTGGCCGAGCGGGACGTGTGCCCCTACCGGGGGCTGGAGCCGTTCACCGCGGAGCAGGCCAGGTGGTTCGAGGGCCGCAGGGACGCGGTGCGGCAGGCGCTGGCGAACCTGGCCCGGCACAGGCGGTTGACGCTGCTGCTCGGACCCTCCGGATCGGGCAAGTCGTCCCTGATCCAGGCCGGCGTCCTACCCGCCCTCGCCGCAGGTGAACTTCCTGGCAGCGAACGGTGGTTACCCGTGCTCGCCAGACCGAGGCAGGATCTGACGGCCGAACTCGAACACGCCGGGCTCCCCGGGGCTGCCACCGACGGGATCGCCACCGCCGTCACCCGCAGACTCGCGGCCGACCCCGACTGTCAGCGCATCATCCTGATCATCGACCAGTTCGAGGAGTTCCTCGCCCAGCCCGCCGACGGCCGACGGCCGGACCGCTGCCCGGCCATCGCGGACCAGCTCACCGCGGCGGTCGACTCGATCGCCCGGCTCCAGGTGATCCTGATCATGCGCGATGACTTCTACCATCAACTCGCTGCCCTTGCACCAAGGTTGCTGCACGCCGCGATGCCTGGGCTCCTCAACGTGCCGGGCAGCCTGAGCGAGGACGACCTGCGCGACATCATCACCCTGCCCGCCCAGGACGTGGGCGCCCGCTTCCAGCCCGGACTGCCTGAGCAGATCGTCACCGACGTCCTGGCCACCACCCCCGAGGGATCCGCCACCCGCCAGGCGCCCGTCACCGTCCTGCCCCTGCTGGAGCTGACTCTCAGCCGGCTCTGGCAAGGCCGCCAGGACGGCTACCTCACCCACGACGCCTACCGGCGCATCGGCGCGGTCACCGGAAGCCTGACCACCTGGTGCGACACCGCCCTCGACCAGCTGGCCCCCGGCCACCGGCCCATCGCACGGCGGATCCTGACCTCCCTGGTTCGCCCGGCCGACCCGAGCCACCAGGTTCCGGCCATCCGAACACAGGTCCCCCTGCGGGAGCTGCGCGACCTGGCAGCCGACCCCGACGCCGTTCCCGGCAGCGAGCGGGCCATCGACGCCGTCCTCGCCGCCCTCACCGGCCATCGGATCATCACCACCTACACGCCCCGCGCACCCGAAGGACCCGACGCCCCGGCCGGACAGCCGGTGGCCGAGCTCATCCATGACGCGCTCATCCGCGACTGGGGCACACTACGCGAGTGGGTCAACCAGGACCATCGCTTCCAGGAGTGGCTCGGACACACCCGGGAACGGCGAGCCCGCTGGGCCGAGCGGAAGGACCCCGGTGACCTGCTCGCCGGGACGGCGCTCGCGGAAGGCCTTGAATGGTCCCGGCACCGCCGCCTACCGAGCGGGATCGCCGCCTTCCTCACCGCCAGCAGGCAGCGCCAGCAGGCCGTCATCCGGCGCAGCAGACGCCTCAACGCGATCCTGGCCGGGGTCCTCGTCCTCGCACTCGCCGCTGCGGGATACGCCGTCTGGCAGCAGCGGACGGCCGTCGCCGAACGGCAGACGGCCCTCTCCCGGCAGCTCGCCCTCCAGTCCGGCACCCTCATCAGCACCAACCCCGACCTCGCCTCGCTGCTGGCCGTCCAGGCGTACCGCACCGGCCACACTCCCGAATCCGTCGAGAGCCTGGACGACGCCGCGGCCCTCCCACTGCGGCGACGCCTGTCCGGCCACACCGACTCGGTCTACTCGGTGGCGTTCAGCCCCGACGGCCACACCCTCGCAACCGCCAGCGCCGACCGGACCGTTCGCCTGTGGGACGCGGCCACCGGCACCGTCCGGGCCACCCTCACCGGCCACACCGGAGAGGTGCGCTCAGTGGCGTTCAGCCCCGACGGCCACACCCTCGCAACCGCCAGCGCCGACCGGACCGTTCGCCTGTGGGACGCGGCCACCGGCACCGTCCGGGCCAC